>JAZLIE010000130.1:0-17141 GCA_045617165.1 Candidatus Enterocola sp.
TCCTTATTTGTTGTACTACCAGATTTCTTTGTCTTGGTATTGGCATCACGAGAATCAAACAATCTCACAATGTCGAAAAGATTCAAGACATCCCATCCTTCATTCAGCATATCAACGGCAAAGATTGCACGGATTGGATTATCACTCTCTTCCAATGAATTAAGCAACTGCTGCATGTCGGCAGTCATTTCATCGCTCTTCTTCATTTTTGTGTTTCCATCCACTTGAAGAAGATGTTCCTCGCTAAATTGCTCACGAATATGTAACGCAAGGTCAGATAACGTAACACCATTATTCTTCAGGTAGTCAAAGGCCTCCTTGATAATACCATCGCCAGCGGTTGATTGAATCTTCTGCAAGTATCTTTCATCAAGAATTGGCAGTAAACGCAAAAAATCGCCATAGGCAGCAGCGTTGTCTTTCTTTAGTTTTGACTTGAATAGAACAACAGGTTTCACATTCTTGCCAATAGACGCAAACAACATTCGCTTGTATTCGCTCACGACCAATGCACAGAGAATACGACCTTGCAAGTCACTATCCACCTTTACTGCCAATACCTCTTTCGAGTATCGGTCGTTGCAGAATCTTGGCAAGTCATACTTGTAGATGATCTTGTCCTCATATTTCTTTCGGATGTTTTCATCTTTTTCGTCAATGGTTGCGGTAAACTCCAACATGATATTCTCTTCATTCTGCAAGAAAATCCTTTGCGCTGTCGTTTCCCAATCACGACTCTCTTCGTCATCATACTCTTTATATTCTCCGTCGAACAATTCGCCTACGAATTTCTCCTTGCCTTTCTTTGTACTACTATTCAGATGATGGGCTTCATCCGCAATGAGTACAACCTTGTTACGAGCATAATCCTCGTATGTGGCACCATTTTCACGAGGCGTATTAAGTTCGCTGTGAAGTTTTCCCAAAGTTTTCAGACAGATGTTGATGCAGTCATTACTTACTCCCTGGAAACTTGTTACCTCGCGTACTTCTACGTGCTTACCACCAATACTAAGATTCTTTGCGAAAAGATACTTTGAAGAGCTTGTGTTAAAAAAGTTGTCTCGCGTCTTCTCAATTACATTCGTGCTGTTTACAAAGAATAAGAAGTTTCTGTACCCCTTTTCATAGAGGTACAGTATTGCGGCAGCCATAATAACCGTTTTACCAGAACCCGTAGCCATGTTGAACATGAGGTGCGGTTGCATTGTCCTTTCTTCGTAATCTTCCATATACGAAAGAAAGTATTGCAAGCATTCCGTTTGGTAAGGGCGCAATGGCTTATTTGATGCGAGGCATGTCTTGACAACATTCGGAATAGGCTTGTTCTGGAGTTGCCTTTTGCCAATATATTCCAATACTGTTTGTTGTAACATACGCCTATTCGTTTTCGTTTACACCGTAAAACTCCCTTGTCAATTCCCTGTCCTTCGCAGAAATCACATAATCAGGATTGTCCATGTCGGCGAAAGGAACGTATAATTGGTTCATATCAAGACATTCCATGAGGAAGCGTTTCTTTTCTTCCAAGGTCAACTTAGTATAGTCGGCACTCGTCACGTCTATCTTAGTCGGATCTATCTTGTAGCTAAGGAAGTTAGTTGCTTGCATACTCTCCCAAATTGTATTGAGTTCAGCTTCTTCCTTGGCGTTAAAGATTTCTTCCCGATAGGTTTCGTTTGCCTTTGCAAGTTCGCAATAGACGAAGGAACCTCCACCTTGCCAGTTGACGGCTTTGGAAATGCCTGTTTGGTCGCCTTTTACTACTGAAGATAATCTCTTCAAGCTCATCTCTATTTGCGCATCCAACTGGTCGGCAGTGATAAAGCGTCTGTTGAGTTTTGTAGCGACAGATGCGGTCGTACCACTTCCTGAGAAGAAGTCAAGAACTATATCATTTTCTTTTGTTGACATTTCAATGATACGACGAATGAGTTTCTCGGGCTTCTTTCCGCCTTTTAAAGTGACATTACCTTCTTTTGCAATCCCTTCGTATGAAATATCGTGCCAGATATTTGTCAATAGCATTGTCGGAACATTCTTACCATCGATATTGCGTACTTTTTTGGAATAGAACGCTATTTCTTGTCCTTTGGTTATGTAAACTGCATAATGATTTTCTCTTTCAACTTTATAGATTATATCTGGAGATGTTTTTGATAGTTCTCTCTTTTCTACCACTTCAGAACCAGCATCATTTCCTATTGCAGTCAAACGGAATACTCTATCTGCATTAGCTAATGCATAGTCACCTACAATCTTATTAAGAACTTCTGCACCCAATTCTTTCTTTGCCTGTTCTTTTGAACCATACCCTTTTTTTTGTGCTACGAAATCGAACAAATCTACAATATTCCAATTCTCGCAATCGTCATTAATGTTAAGAATGAGACTTCGATAGTTATTGTCATAGTTTGACTCTATGTATTGCCTATTGTAAGTCCATGCGTTTTTATGCTTTGCAAAAGCAAGAATGTATTCAGCAGTTTCAAACACACCTGGATTCACGCTTGCAAAACCAGAAGGAGATTTTGTTTTTACAGTAATCTTGTTGATGAAATTATTTTCTCCATTGACATTGAAAATATATTTCAAAAGGCAATGAAGTTCTCCGACACCGTCGTCACTTATCTGCACAAAGATAGCGCCATCATTACTCAAAAGTTCACGGGCGATTTCAAGACGGTTTTTCATAAATGTAAGCCATGTTGAAAGCTTGAAGTTTGAATTGTAAGAAAACGTATCTTCACTTTTGTTAGCTGCGAAATAATATGGTGGATCAATATAAATCAGTTTTACTTTACCAGCATACTTCTCCCTTAAAGAATACAATGCTAAAAGATTATTACCTTTAATAATCAGATTATCATTGGGCACTATATTCTCTACCTCATGTACCCCATTCTTATCATAACGTTTGAAATTAGCAAATGCTTTAGCTTCTGTAAGTCGGTTTATTTCATCAGGTGCTAATATCTCATTCCAAAAAACCTCATCGCGTTTTGCTTCTTCTTTCGTCTGACCACCTTCAAGCATACAATCCTTGTACTTCCAAGAAAGCACCACTTCCTGACTATCGGCAATATACTGACCATGCTCATTGGTAAGACCTATTCTCTCCTTATAGAAAGAATAGTCGTCATGAAGAAGATTCTTGTTTATTATGAACTTCAGGAAGTCAACCTTATCAAAAACCATCATTCCATTGACTTCCTTGAAGAAATGTTTCTTGAGGTTCTCTGTAGAGAGTAGCATAGAGAGCAATTCGCTATCAAGTGAAGTCGCTGCTTGCTCTATTACGGCTTTGTTCAGTTTGCCATCATCAGTACAAAAACGCTCGTTAGTTTTGAGCACCTCGTACAAATCGTTGTATAAATGAAATCTGTCCATATTTGGTAAGTTGATTTTGTCTTTTGGCTGCATCAACTTACCATTCACGTGAGCACACAAAAAGGGCATGAACCTTCTTATGCGTTCGTCGAGGCTTCGTCTGGAAAATGGAACCTCATCATCCTATAAGAAATGCCCATGCCCTAAAGCATGAGCATTGACTTCTTAAATAGGATGATAAGGCACACTTCTCCCATAGAAGTTGCCTAACCACTATTCTTTGTGTTCTTATTCCGATTAAGTTTTCCAGACGAATTCAGACGAACGCAAATAATAGTCAATGCGCGTTATATTATTTATATTTTATTATGTCGTTATTTCTGTAATTTCTGTTTCGTTTCGCCCTGTCGTTATAGCAAATTAGGCTCGCATAGGCGTACAATCTTGTGCGAAGTTACTAAATTTTGGGCAAAATAAGCAAAAAAACAGTAATTTTGCGCTATGAAAGTTACATTTTTAGGAACGGGGACATCAACTGGAGTACCATATATCGGGTGTGGTTGTGAGGTATGCACAAGCAAAGACCCGCGTGACACCCGTCTGCGTTCAAGTGTTATGGTTCAGACAGAAGATTGCAACATACTTATAGACTGCGGACCTGACTTTCGCCAGCAGATACTAAAGCACTATACAGACCATATTGACGCAGTTCTGATAACACACGAGCATTATGACCACGTTGGAGGAATGGATGACCTGCGTCCGTACACAGGCGTTGATGTATTCGCGCTTGAGAGAGTTTGCGGAGTAATAAAAAGCAATATGCCATACTGTTTCAACGGCAAAAACTATCCAGGCATTCCGCAAATAAACCTTCACGCAGTGGAGCCGCCGTATGCACCGTTTAAAGTAAAGAGTGTGGAGATTACGCCAATATACTGCAAGCACGCGGAGTTGCCTATTTTAGGGTTCCGCATCGGGGAGTTTGCATATATGACAGACATAAGCGCCATCTCTGATGATGAACTACATAAGATTGAGGGAGTTGAATACCTTGTCGTGGACGCCCTGCGTCAAACCCCGCACTTCTCACACTTCTCTCTTGAACAGGCTATTGATTTTGCCCGCAAAGTTGGTTCCGCACACACTTGGTTCACCCACTGCAGCCACCAGATAGGTCTGTATGAAACAGTACAAGCGTCACTCCCGGAAGATATGACGCTTGCTTATGATGACCTTGAAATAGAGATTTAATTCCTAAAATCTTACCCCGACACCTAATTTCAGATTTGTCTGGCTGGCCTTGTTTACATAAGAGAACATACCCTTGTCATCAATCCTGCCAGCGGACGACGCCACCTTACATATATTTGTAAGGCCCCAGTCACAAGAGAGGTTAAAATAGAACCAATTATACGTGAAACCCACACCACACCCCAAGGCAACGTCAAATGAGTTATACACAGCCCTATCTCTTGCATTATCAGAATATGTGGCGGAATTATTCCCTGACTTTGTATACAGGCTTCCGTTAAGTTGGTTGAGGTCATAAGTAACATCTCCTTTTGTTCCTGTCACTTTCCAGTCAAGCGCGAAATCAAAGACAGGACCTGCGAAAACCTGCACTCCTATTCCGTCTTTTATATCAAAGTTGTAACCGATACGTATAGGTATCTCAAGGCTGTGTGCTGTGTATGTGTATTTATCACAATTATGGAACTCCTTAAGTTGCTGCGGTTCTTCTGTATAATCAAGCCCCCAAAGCAAGTCAAACGTCAGCGCGCTCAACTTATCTTTACTAATGTCACCGCATCTGCCGTATTGGTAAAGTATTGACCCGTTGACAAAAAGTCCGCCAACTGAATTGAGAAAATATGTATATGAGGGCCCTATGTAGAATCCGTCAAGGTTAAATGTGCACTTATCTGACGCCTCACCTGTCTTGCCCATATATGATATCAGCACAGATGTGTTAGGATACAACCATTTATGATTATAACCCGCCTCAACACCAAATTTTGAACCGGAATTCTCATCATCGCCTGATTTGTTTTTTGCAAACCCCGATGCCACAATCATCATCGTGGCAAGTATAAGAAGTATTCTTTTATTCATACGCCGAATTTTTGATGTGCAAAGTTAACAATTTTTTCTATTTGCGTATCCGCCAGTATTCCGGATATAGATTATTCGCTCTGCCGCCAAGATTCTTGACCCACCCAAGCGGCACGCCTTTGTATAATATAAGCACATAGCCTTTGGGGGCGTTAGGGAGTGTTATTGACTCACGGCGTAAATATGTTAGCGCCGTTGGCATATCCAAGTCACAGCATACGGCTTTTGATTTGTCAAGCACTTTTGAGAGCGCTAAAGAGTGTGACGGAATCTCATCCCTACCCTTGAATGTACACACCTCTGTGCCACATTTCAAAGTGCGGAAATTGGCTGCGAACCAAGCATAAATGTCAGCATCGGCTGACGGAACGGCAGATATACCCTCTCCCACCTTTATAAATTTGAATTTATCCGCATTTCTAATATATGCTGAAACGGCAGGGGCTTTTTCAAACTTGCCAGGCTTTATTTTTACGCCCCTGCCACTACCCGATGTCTTTCTTAACGCCGCTATATAGAACCCCTCACCCAAAGTGTTATGAAAATAAGAATGTTTCTGTTCAAGTATCTCCGCACCAAGATTTGAGGCTATCCACTCCACATTGTCCTCATCTTCTGAGCGGTTGAAAGTGCAGGTGCTGTATATAAGCAGACCGCCCTCCTTAAGAGCGTCCCATACATCATTAAGGATTGAGCGTTGACGCTCAGCACACATCTGCACTGCTTGCAGGCTCCAATCCTCCACCGCCTTAGGCTCTTTGCGGAACATTCCCTCACCAGAGCAAGGCACATCAGTAACTATCAGGTCAAACATTGAGCCTGCCTTTCTAAAGTCAGATGGTTTGTTGTTTGTAACTATTGTGTTTACATTACCCCATTTTGTAAGGTTCTCATTCAAAATATTCGCCCTTTGGGGCATTATCTCATTACTTACAAGCAGAGAATCGGGGGTAAGTAACTGTGCTAAATGTGTGGATTTGCCACCTGGTGCGGCACAGAGGTCAAGAGCATATACTTTTCCGCTCACATATTTACTAATAATATGCTCCAAATACATACTTGATGCCTCCTGCACATAGTATGCGCCAGCGTGAAGCATCGGGTCAAGCGTAAAATCGGGTCTTTGGGACAGCGTGTAACCTGTCTCACAATATGGTACAAGCCCAGCACCACTCAACACCTCCAATTTTGAGGCTTCAACCTTACCATTCACACGCACAGAAGTAGTTGCAGGCAACCGCAAAGCCCTCTCAAACTCCAGGTACTCATCACCCAGAATCTGCTGCATCTGCAATATGAAATCATTAGGAATAGACATACTTTTATGGCAACTTTATTGCTACGAAGGTAATACTTGTGCAAAGCACAGGAAAGGATACTCTACAAAGCAGAAATATCAGGTAATTGTCGAGTGTCCCAAACATCGGCAATATAAATAGTATCAGCATCAACAAAATAAACTAACTTTGTCAAGTGATTAACAATCACACTGTAGTAGGTCTTTTCCCTATTTAATAACAGCTGCTCTCTTTGGAAAGCAATAGGATTGTGTATAATTACATCAATCCAATCATCAGTATGTTTGCCATAATTCAGCAAAGCCTTAGCCCCAAATTCCTTAAAGATATACTCCGCTATATTTTGCCAAGCAAATTCTGCTTGTGGAAGCCAAACCAGTTTCATCTTTTCAACAACTTATCTATGTACTGATGACGCTTAATCCGTGCTTCACTCTCAGTAACCCCAACACCATATGCTGCTTCCGATTCAGCAACATTCAAACGCTCATTAATCTCGGTCAACGTCATTTTACGCACCTGCTCTTGAGTGGACAATGTACGAATGTATGATATTACGGAATTTACGACACGTGGATTATATACCAATGCACCCATTTCATTTATAAATTGTTCGCTAATCTGTAACTGTATATCGCTCATAATAATTAAATGTTTCTTGATTGTTGTTTGTTCGCAAATTTAATATTTTTCTTGCAATAGTGAAACTAAATTTTTAATTTTGTAGCGAAGTTCCACGCTGGAAGGGATGTTCTTTTGCAGGGGTGGGCTTCAGACATAATAAAGGCGTTTGCTACGCTTTGTTACGACTAACTGAAACTTCGCAACTTTCAAAACCCTGTCGTGACAATGCAACAGTAGATGTCCTGCGGTATGTGAGTTTTGGTGCAACCACAGCACCTAATTACATACAGCGTGGGCTTCGTGTTGCTTGTTTTGCAGGGAAGGGCAATGCGAAGGCCTCAGTTAGCGGAACAGCAACAATGCAAGTCCCGCTTTTTTTATGTCCTATTTTCTCATCATTTTTTTAGTGAATTAAAACCGATGCTCGATGGGATATAAGTGAGCAATATTAAATAAAATGGAAAAAATATTTAATCCTACATTGGTTGATGGTGAAAAGTATTATTATTTAACAATACCCAGTAAAGTTAGAGTGTATGATATCTGTGTGATTTCAGAGCCTGTAAATAAGCGTGCTTTATCAGATGTCAGTCAAATGATATATGTAAGAGAGTGTAATCGTGACAAACTGGAGGCAGTTACAAATTTTATAAGGCTCATAATAGACTTTGTTTATTTGGTATATCCGATGAATGCCCCATCAAATACTTTTGAAAATAACTATTTATATTGCAATAGCGAATGTGATGTGATGAATATTAGCATAACTTGTAAAAACTGTAAATATGTTGAGAAAAATTTTTATATAGGTGAGAATGCCGTGCATATTGCTAGCATTGTAAAGTATCTAATATTGTCAGTACTCACATTTGTCAAGTCTTTTGTTTAAGAATATCTACATGGTTTAACAACTAAAACACAATTATATTATGAAAAACTTTTTAACTTCAATTGTTATTATTATTTTGGTGTTGTTTGCAATGCCTGTATGGTCTGCAAGTGTATGGGACGGAACTGCCGACATATGGACTAAAGGCACAGGTACGGAGTCTGATCCGTATCAAATAGAAACTGCACAACATTTAGCATTTATCGCAGAAATGGTGAATGGAGGTATTACTTCATACGCTGATAATTATTTTATTTTAACAGATGATATTGATTTAAATAATTTGGAGTGGGTTCCGATTGGCAGTATTGGTAAAACTTTCAGAGCGTCTTTTGATGGATGGAATCATACAATTTCAAATGTTAAAGTATCTACAAAAGGAACTTATTGTGGCTTATTTGGAACATCAACTGGTAATTTTAGTAATTTGAATGTATCTGGAAATATTAGTCCTGAAGAAGTTAGTTCTGGACAGTATTCGGGAGGCATTGTAGCCAAATGGAGTGGAGATAATATAGTTAATTGTTCTTTTTCTGGTTATGTCTCATCAAGACTACCATCATATTCCTCTTCACAATCCTATTCTGGAGGTATAGTTGGATATATATCAAGTAATGGTAGTGTATCATATTGCGATAATAGTGGTACGGTCAATGCTAATTCCTATTCTGGGGGTATAGTTGGATATGAATCAGGTAGTGGCAGTGTATCGTATTGTAATAATAGTGGCTCCATCTCAGCTTATGATGAATCTTCTTGCTCTGGGGGCATAGTTGGATATGAATCAGGTAATGGTAGCGTAATGTACTGCAGTAATAGTGGTACGATCAATTGTTTTTATTCTTATTCTCCCTCTTTTTCTGGAGGCATAGTTGGATATGGTCAAGAACTTTCCACTGTTGTAAATTACTGTTACAATCGTGGAGTAGTTAGATCTGATTATGAAAACTCTCATAATTGCGGTATTGCTAGTAATTGTAACGTAAAAAATTCATATAGTGTAGGAAGATTATATGGTGGCTTATTAACAAAAGGCTATGGCATTTCCGATTATTATAGTTGTACAAATAGTTTCTATTTGGAGTCTTGTGCCACTAGAATTTCTGGTTGTGGCACATCAAAAACCGCTGAATCAATGCGTTCCACATCTTTCCCAATTATATTAAACGGCTCTGGAGAAACAATTTTTGTAAAAGATGTGGATAACATTAATGACGGATATCCTGTTCTTGCATGGCAACTTGATAATAATCCTGCAATTGTAGTTTCTTGTAATAACACACAAGGAACAGTGTTTGGTACTGGTTCTTATCCAAAAGGTACTAATGCAACTATATCTGCTACACCTAATTCAGGGTATGTATTCACACGCTGGAATGATGGTGACACATCAAATCCAAGGACTATTAAAGTAACAGAAAATGCTCAGTATGTTGCTCTTTTTGAGCAAGCCGTTATCAATGTGAAAGTAGGTCAAGATTGTTCAATAACACAAGAATAGTATATGCGTTATGAAGAAGTGTTTAATTTATAAATGTTTATGCACAACGCTTACTCTGTTGACTTTTTTGTCAGTAGAATTGTATGCAGAACAGCAGAAAACCATCACTGTATCAGCTGATGGGTGTCAGGCAAAAGAGATAAAATGTGATGAGAATACATTGCTCAATATCTCTGCTGAACCGAATGTTGGCTATGTGTTCAAGAACTGGAACGATGGCAACACTGATAATCCACGTAGTATTGTCATATCAAAGGACACAACATTAATCGCTTCGTTTGAATTCTCTACATCTTTTGATACCATTTCCGTTGGAAAGGGGATTTATGGAGGAAGTATGACAGGAGCGGGTGTATATATGAAAGGGCAATCCATTACATTAACGGCAGTGCCAGATGAAGGATTCTCATTCTATCAATGGTTAGAAGATGGCAGTACAGATAATCCGCGACAAATTAAAACCAGCGGAAATGCCACATACACACCAGTATTTTCTGGTGGAGGTAAGGTAGTGAAAATATATGCCGAGGATTGCACAACCTTGTTTGAGCAACGTGTTGCTGCTGGTGTGATGATAAATGCCGAAGCCATTGCTAAACCACAGGGAGAGTTTTCTCAATGGAGTGATGGAGTTAAAACTACTGCTAGAGCAATCACAATATCATCTGATACAACTATATATGCTCAGTTTAAGAAAGAAAAATCAACCATTGTTTTTGTCAATAGCAATGGCTCTCTCTTACAAAGTTCTGAATTTGAGCACGGCTCTATGCCTGTGTACAGCGGTCAAACGCCAGTACATCCAACGTCACCGTCTAGTTATGAATTTGATGGTTGGACACCAGATTTGTCTGTAGTTTCCGGTCCTGCTGTATATACTGCGAAATACACTATAGTAACAGATGGTGATGAGATTATGGCTATGTCAAAGGTATCAATAATTCCATCAGTTGTTTCTCGTGGAAGTATTATAAATGTGTTTGATTTACCAAAAGCAAATGGTTGCGAAATCACTGTGTATGACGGTATTGGAAAGATATGTTCTACGTATGACACAAATGGAGTATCAACTTTCAATATAATTGCACCAAATGAGTGTGGCTCATATATTGTTGTAATTAAGGCTCAGAGCAACATACAGACTTTGAAGTTAATAGTAAAATAGGTTCATTATATATCACATAAACAATGCAGTGTCTTCTTAATTTTGGGGAGACATTGCTGTTTAATAAATAAACATATTAATGGTATTGTAATATTTTATTAAATCAATTTGAAGTATAATTTTCATCGTAAGCATACGACTTGACTGATATCCGTCAAGTTTCACGCATTCTTTCACAATCAATGATTATAGTGTATATTTAGTTATGAAAATAGGTATCGCAGTCTGCGTTAAGATTTTACGGGCTTATTCCTGAAAAAGTTTATAACACCACCTCTGTCACCACTAAAGTCAGTCGTTCATACACCAATAAGCTTGGAACTTTTACATATACGCATTGTAATGCAGAGTGTTATTATATTGGAATTGTGCAACAGCATTATAATGACTCAACATTTTTAATTGCAACACCTGAAAAGGCATTGTGTGACCTTATTGGTGCCACTAGAGGACTTAATCTAAGATATAAAAATGAAACATACCAATGGCTGGAAGAGGACATCAGGTTTGATATGGATAGCCTGAAGGATTTGGACGTGTCAATATTTCAGCAATATCTGCAAGTTGGACTGAAGAAACCTGCAATAGAGCAACTGATTAAACTTATAACAAGATGAACACAATTTATGACAATATAGTATCGGGGTATGGAAATCAGGTTACTTCCACTCCTGCAAATTAACCTGCTCCTTAGCCTTATCGGGGACTGAGGGTAAAAGGTCTATCTCAGAAATGGTCTCAATTTCATCAACTGTGTAAATATAACTCTCCAATGGTTTGTGACCAGCCTTGTTTGCGTAGAAGAAGCCAAGAGTTGTGAACTTCCCCGATGGCAGACGGCGCAGAATCACCTTAAAGAACCCGGACGGAACCACCACTCCCTCCCCTATGGTTCTGTTCTCATTTGCCACCACAGGACCGCACACTATATATACAGAGCCGTATTTCACCGCCCAATCACGAGCCTTCTCCTCCAGAATGCGCCAGTCTCCGGCATTAAGATTATGATTCTGAGGGCAGATATTTGAAAAGTAGAAACTCTCCTTCATAGCCTTGCGACTCCACTTCATATCAGCGGCAGGAGCCATATGACCACGGTCATAGCCTTTACCCTTGTAGTCAAAGACGGTGGCTGTCTCACCCCAGACATCGGGGTCAGGGACAAACTTGTTTGAGCGAGGCTCATCTCCACCCACCTCAGCAGCGGTAAGTTCATACGCCACCCAGTTAGGAATCTTCCAATCCTCATTATAACTCACAGTGTAGCCCGTGTGCTTTATAATCTGCTCTGTCCTACCCTTTATCTTTGCAGGGAGAGAGACCTGCTGCGCATAGGAAAGGAGAAAGGAAAAAGGAGAAAGGAGAAAGATGAGCGTCTGTGTCAATAAGATGACGCGGACATTAGTAGATTTTTCGCTACGCTCAAAATGACGTACACTCACTCTCATTTCTTATTTATACAATAGGTATATGCACGGCACTTTATCAAGTACCGGCAGTTGTTTTTTCCACTCCGCAATGGTGCGTGTGCGTATGCTCTCATTTGGCGTTGTAATGCCGTAGGCTATGCAGAGTTTGGTTGATGGCTGGCACCAGATGAGCAGTTGCTCCACCAATTTACTGTTTCTGTACGGCGTCTCTATGAAAATCTGCGTCTGAGACTCTGCGTAGATGCGTGTCTCCATCTTTTTTACTGCTTTCTGACGCTCCAGCGCATCTATGGGCAAATATCCTAAAAACGCAAAACTCTGTCCGTTGAACCCCGATGCCATAACAGAGAGCAATATGGAAGATGGACCTACAAGCGGAACCACCCTATACCCACGCCTTTGCGCTATAGCCACCACATCTGCCCCTGGGTCTGCCACTGCGGGGCAACCAGCCTCAGAAATAACGCCCATATCATTACCGCTTGCCATAGGCTCAAGCATTGACCCCACACTTGCCGCATCAGTGTGCTGATTCAACTCATAAAAGGTAAGAGAATCTATGTCAATCCCCTTGTCCACCAACTTAAGAAAACGGCGCGCCGTGCGAACATCCTCCACTATGAAATGTCTCAGAGAGCGTATGACGTCAGCGTTGCCATCGGGGAGAACATTTCTTAAAACACACTCCCCCAACGTGTTAGGTATCAAAAAAAGTGTTGCCATATCCACTGCGAAGTTACAAAAAAACAAGTAAATATTTTCTCAATATTTGTGCAATATAAAAAAAATCACTACTTTTGCACTGTCTAAGGACGGAGGACGTAGCACCACATCCGTTCAAACAATCCACAAAACATATTGATTTTTAGGAAAAAACCATTTTATTCCCATTTATGGCTGAAGAAGAAAAGCGGAAACGCACACGCATTAAGCGTACTATTGAAGACAACAGAGTAATGGTAGCGACAAGTGACGGAACCACAACAACACTTGACGGAGGCGGACAAGCCCCGGAACCAAAAAAGAACCCGTTTGAAACACTACTTAACGCCACGCCGTCAAAAGGCGGGCGTTCCACAACCCTGTTGGCAAGTGAGCCTGAACTACCTGAAGAGATAAAGCAGGCTATTGAGAACAATGAAATTGAGTTAGTTACAGAACCAGTGGCACAGGAGGTAAAGAAGGTTCCTGCTAAACGTGGCAGAAAGCCAAAGGTAAAGACTCCTGCTATGGCAGAGCAGCAGGCTGAGCAACCTGCAGAGAGCCTTCAGTCAAACGCAGAGACAACTCCCGCACCTCAAGAGAACGGAAATTCAAGGCACGACACCAAATATGAGTTTGGAGACCTTCTGGTAGGAACAGGTGTGCTTGAGGTTGTGAGTGACGGTTACGGATTCCTGCGTTCACCTGAATATGACTACTGCCCCTCTCCTGATGATGTATATGTGTCACAGTCACAGATAAAACTATTCGGACTTCAGGTAGGAGACACCATTGAAGGTCCTATACGCCCGCCAAAGGAGGGTGAGAAGTACTTTGCCCTTGTAAGGGTTAATAAGATAAATGGTTGTGAGCCTGCCGCTGTGCGTGACCGTGTTCCGTTTGAGCACCTCACCCCACTCTTCCCCGATGAGAAGTTCACACTTACAGGCGGCAAGAGTTCCACTATGTCCACCCGCATAATGGACCTCTTCTGCCCTATAGGCAAAGGTCAGCGTGGACTTATAGTTGCACAGCCTAAGACAGGTAAGACCGTGTTCCTTAAAGAACTTGCAAACTGCATTCTTGAGAACCACCCTGAGGTATATATGATTATTCTACTTATTGACGAGCGTCCTGAGGAGGTTACAGATATGGCACGCAGCGTAAGAGCAGAGGTCATTAGTTCCACATTTGATGAGCCTGCTGAAAAGCACGTAAAGGTTGCCACTATGGTTCACGAGAAGGCTAAACGCCTTGTTGAGTGCGGACACGATGTTGTGATTCTGCTTGACTCAATAACCCGTCTGGCTCGTGCCTACAATACAACCGCTCCGGCATCGGGGAAAATATTGTCAGGTGGTGTTGATTCAAACGCCCTTCACAAACCAAAACGTTTCTTTGGTGCGGCACGTAACATTGAGAACGGCGGAAGCCTTACAATTGTAGCCACCGCCCTTACTGAGACTGGTTCAAAGATGGACGATGTTATATTTGAGGAGTTCAAGGGAACTGGTAATATGGAAGTTCAACTTGACCGCAAACTATCTAACCGCCGCATATTCCCTGCCATTGACATTATGGCATCCGGCACACGCCGTGATGACCTTTTGCTTGATGAGAACACACTACAACGTATGTGGGTAGTTCGCCGTTACCTCTCCGATATGAATTCTGTGGAGGCTATGGAGTTCCTCAAAGACAAGATGGAGAAGACTCTGAATAACGCGGAGTTCCTTGCCTCAATAAACGGTTAACGCATATAGTGGCGGCTTACGTGAGTGCCGTCATTATCTACAATAATATAGGCCTCAATATCATACTTTGAGGCTTTTATTATATCCTTTATGGCGGTAGTGTCACCTATAACCATAAATGATGTGGCGTATGCGTCAGCAATGGCACACTCATCAGCCAGAACGCTGGCACTAAGCACTTTACTTATGGCAGGATAACCTGTGCGGGGGTCAATTGTGTGGGATACCTTACGCTCTTTGGTTATATAGAACTGACGGTAGTTCCCCGATGTGGCTATGGCTCTGTCAGAGAGCTCAACCACATGCTCATAGTCATTGTTTGTTTGCGTGGAATCTTCAACGGGGCTTACTATGCCAATACGCCAAGGTTTGTAATCGGGGTTAAGACCATCACACACAACCTCACCGCCTATATCAACCATAAAATCCTTAACACCTTTTTGTCTCAGGCACTCCGCTATAAGGTCACAGGCATAACCCTTTGCAATAGCACTTGCATCAAGTTTCATACGGGGGTCTGCCTTGACAAGCATACTGTCAACAATTGATATTTTGTCAAAACCAACTATCTGACGCACACTGTCAACCATCTCCTCACTCCTGAAAGTTGATTTGTCAAGTGGGTCATAGCCAAAGCCCCATAAGTTTACCAGAGGTGCCACAGTTAAATCAAACGCTCCTCCACTCTGCTCTGAGACATAACGTGAGTAATCCATAATTTTAATGAAGTGCTCATCAAGTTTTACGGGCGCCGCACTGCGGTTTATCTCTGAAATTATAGAAGTTGAGTCAAATGTTGAGAGTGAGTGATTGACCACCGCGAATATGGAATCAAAATCTGCCTGATAATTTTCTGACGCATAATAGTTAAATGAGTAATATGTACCAAACACAAGACCTATGTTACTTTGTAGTTTACCCTTATGACCACACGATGTCAGAAGCAGAATGCAGAACAGATAAAGAAGAGGTTTCTTCATAATTAACAATTAACCATTAGTGTCCACTAAAAAATTGGACACGATTTAAAAAGGTTAATATTCAAAATTTTCAAACAAATCTAACATATAAGGCTCTTTGGAGCCATTGCGTTCATTGACATTATTGAAATTAGTTTTAGCAAAGAGATCTACCAGCGGCGTTTTATCCGTCAAGGATATGCTAAGTATCTGTAGCACCTCGTATGTGGAGCGTTCAAGCTTCATATCATGCTGTACTATCGCTACCAGGCAGTAGGTTATGATGGCGGTGTATATCTGTATCCGCACTGCGTTTTCAGACGTACCCCAGAACTTCTTTATCTTCAGATGCTGTTTGAGCCACTTGAAGAAAAGTTCTATCTGCCACCTGTTCCTGTAAAGTTCCGCTATCTGCAGTGCACTGAGTTCAAAGGCGTTGGTCAGAAACATAAACTCACGTTTCTGTTCGTCATCCCAATATCTGACGAGTCTCAGTTGCTCAGGATACCTTTGTGACGGATAAAAGCCTGTGAGTTGTATCCTTGCGTCAGAAATAACATTTTTAGGCAGTCGTCTGCACCATTTGCAACACTTGAATTTAAGGTTGTTCTTGGAGCGTATCACAAAGAATGAGTCTACTGAGTTTATCGCAAACAGGCGTTTGAAGTCATTGTAGCCACGATCAAACACATAAAACGAACCAAGTTCGTAAGGTATCTCATCCATAGCGTTCATGTCATGAACCGATGCTGTGGTTATGTGTATGAACGTCGGCACTTGAGTTTCCAAATCAAGGAGAGTATGAACCTTGACTCCTCCTTTATGCCTACGGAACTTAGCCCATTTGAATATGTTCAGGCACAAGTCTATGGTGGTTGAGTCAAACGCATATACATTGCCGCCTATGTTGAAGATGCTGTCCATACGCTTCTGCCTGGCTTCATCTATCATATAGTAGGCAAACTCCTCAAACAGATGGTAGTCTCGTTGTTCATTGGCTTTTGACAGGTTGCTTCTTGTGACATTCTTACCAACGCCAAGATGGTAGCATTTGCTACGATGGGCATCCAAAGCTATGATAAGGTCTCTGAGACTCTCCCTGTTTGACAACTGCCCGAACATAAGCGTGAGCAGTTGATTCCAGCACGTGAAGAACTTCACATATCTGTCCGCTTGGTATTTGTCTACAAGATGGCGGAATTTGTCATCGTTAAGAAACTGCACCAATTGTGCAAACACGTATTTCTCATTATTCATACGGATTGAAATTTCCGTAAAAATACAATTCAAATCGTCGCACCCCAAAAAACCTTGCAACTAACTAATTTTCAATAATTTCAAAGAACAAATTTTATTTTTTAGTGGACACTAGTG
>JAZLIE010000131.1:0-20710 GCA_045617165.1 Candidatus Enterocola sp.
TCCATTCTTACTTGCTCCAATACAGGAGCGGAATAGTTGTTTTTCATAGTTGAAAGTTGAAAGTTGAAAATTAAAAAATTAGTTAATAAATATTTTGTTAATCTCGTTCTTTTTCGGTGATGCGGTAATGCGACAAAAAAACCCGGATAGTCTTATTCCCAACGGAAAGACTATCCAGCCTGAATTTTCACCGCAAATACACCTAATAATGTTATACTATGTGTTTTATCATAATTTTTGTAATTTCCAAATTTTATGGACGTAAAATTATGAATTATGAATTATTTTTTGTTTTGCAAAAAGATTATAAAATTTTTCGTTTTGCATTACTGAACAGTCTAATTATCTCTTTAAAATGAAGTGTCCTGATAATTTTTTAACCCCGTTGTAAATAATTATATACCAATAGTCAGAATTTGGCATTGCGTGCCCGTTGTATGTTCCATCCCACGATGTAAAGTCATCAATGTGAGTTTTTAGCAATTTGCCATATCTGTCATAAATCTGAACATTGTGGCTATAGCATTCTATATTACCTATGGTCCAATAATCGTTCATTCCGTCTCCGTTAGGAGTAAAGAACACAGCAGGGAATATCTTTCCGCTCTCACAAGAATCTGGTTCTATAGGTTCACAATTCTCCACATAAAGCTTTACGGTAACTATGCTGTCGCAACCAGACATAGAGACCAATTTTGAGGTGTAGACTTTAGAGTCTGCCGGCTTCACGCTTGGAATATCGTATTCATTCCATAAGAAAGATTCTCCCTCACACAATGTTATGTCATCATCCTCTGCATATTTAACATCATTTACGGTAAGAGAGATTCTAACAATACTGTCACAGCCATAAACAACACTGGTAAGTGTTACATCTGTTTCTGAATATTGCGGAGTGCCTATAGGGAATACTGTGCCTGTAGGTTTATATGTATAAGGCAATTGTGCATCACAAATGGAAACTTCAACCTTAGTGGTATCTTTATTTATACTGATTGGGACCTCTATAAAATTGTTCAATGTGTCACATTCCGCCTGCTGAAGACCATGTTGGGCAACTCCTAATCCTTTATCATTTATGGCTATCACAAGGTGGGTCAGATTCTTCATCGGACATAATTTTGACATTGGAATGGATACGCTGGCTTCAGAACATTCCTTAACAGGCAAATTATCATTTAACTCCACAATATCCAAAATATCTCCTCTGTATTTTTCCGCATACACAGTAATACTATAGGGAGCGAAAAGCACAGCCTCTCCATTATTGCAGAATGAGAACGATAAGTTAAATTCACCATTTTTCACTTCACTACGTTCCAATTTATCAACCGCCGCATCAGCCGCACTTGCGAAAGGACGGGCATATTGGTCTGTATAGGCAGACTGCACCAAAAAATTATTATATGGTCTTCTTACTACAGACGGATTATCGGGGTCTGTAACAGCCCAAGCGTTTGAGAACATATTTTTAGGAACAGTCAAATCTTCATTAATATTCAATGAATTATACATGTACTGATTCCAAACCTTACGGGCGGAAGTCCATTTACCTGTAGCGGATGCAAAAACATTTATGTAGCCGTTATATGTGTGAGAAACGCCATACGTGCCTATTGTAAGTATCTCCACACTCCCATCATCATCTACGTCCGCTATTACAGGATATTGCATAACCGTACATTCTCCAAAAGCGAAAGTACTTAACACTTCACCCTTCCCATTGACTATTCTCACTTTTTCTTGATCTGTAATAATCAACTCCATATTGCCATCTTGATTGAAGTCAAAGGCTGACATGGAGTTTGAAAATGAATCCTCGTTCACATCAAGTCTCCACATTTCAGAAAAAGAATTGCTTTCAATATTGTACTTGTATGCCAGAACATCTTTGGGATTAGTATCATTTGCGTAACACTGAATGACTACCTCCGGCACACCATCTGAATCTATATCGGCAATAAGAGGTAAACTTGCACCGGGCCATAACGTCACTATATCCACCGGTTTAGAGACATTTCCATGATAAACATCCCAAACATAAATCCAAACATCATCCCAAAGTCCTATTTTTTTACTGACCAATACATCCAAGTGACCATCAAGATTAAAGTCCGCTATTTGTGAGTGTCCGTCAACGGGGACTCCTGGTGGCGGTGTAATTGAATACTCTAATGTTATGGAATTTCCAGACGTGCCGTTTCTGTTGGTTATTTCCACTGAATAAATTTCATTTCCAGCCACCAACTCAAGAGATGCGTCTTCATCCATATTTGCGGCGAAAGTCATTTCCATCGGCTTGTAAACTCCACCAAACGTGGCACCATTGTTGTGGGACGCTGACAATCCTGTATTTCCGTTCCCTTTTGCAAGTAAAATTCCTGTTTGAGCATCATATATGGAACTGCCTAAATAAACTTCAGGGAATCCGTCATTGTTAAAATCGGCGAAACTTACATTAGTCACATCGTATGATATAGGTGATTCCCATATCGGGGTTTTATCTGGCCCCGACAAATTATATGCACGCAAATAGTTATCAAGGGTGTATATTACCAGCACTACTCTGCCGTCATTCAACTTGACCAAGCCATAAACGCCGGCATCTTGCGTTGATACTCTGGACACTATATCAAAGTCATCTATCAGTTTATGAGTCTGACCGCTTACTATATTTACATGCGTGGATCCGCAAAATTGATAAGTGTCATTAGGGGCAAAGCATACTATTTCAGTAACTCCGTCATCATTTACGTCGCCCACAAGAGGTATTACAAGCGGACACATACCACTATCGCTTAGCCAATCACTCTTTACACTCCAATCATATACATCAGGGGGTATGGAACATTCCACAACTTTAATATTATCGGGATATTCCACCTGAGCCACGATAGGAAGAAAAGACAACAAAAATATTGCGACTAATAAATTTCTCATTAGCATCGTAAAGATTAGCAAGGATAACAGTTTGCAAAGTTAATAAAAAACAAACATCGTTCTCTTTCCAGACATCCATTATCATATCCATATATTCCTGATGCATAGGGTAGTACCCACCAAAACAAATTCCAACATTCATAATAACATTACTTTTGATAAAATGTGTATATTTGCATATTAAGAATTTGTTTGCCACGATAATATATTTGGCACTCTGGTGATTTTGATGCGGCTTGGCGTGATATTAACATTGGGTGCGATGCGTTGCTGAGATTATGATGAACCCCACCATTCAATACATACAGCAAAAGGTAGATGAGTTCAACCGTCAGATGTTTGACGGCAAACTGCCACCTGTGCCTGTGAGCCTGAGTAACGCCAAAACTTACCTCGGACTCTGTGTGTACAAGAGGCGTCGTAAATTCTTTGGTGGAGTGGAGAAGTATGATTTTCACCTACGTTTCAGCACACGCATTGATTTGCCTGAGAATGAGGTGGAGGATACAATTATTCACGAACTCATTCATTACTACATCGGGGTGAATAACCTGAAAGACAGCAGCGCACACGGAAAACTTTTCCGCAGCATTATGTGCTCTATTAATAAAAGGTTCGGCAGGCATCTGACCATATCACACAAGTGTACAAGTGAGCAGCGTGAGCAGGCGGTGGACAAACGCAGAAAACTGCACGCCATTGCCTTTGTCCGTTTCCTCGATGGCAGGTGCGGGGTTAAGGTGCTGCCACGTATGGCAAGCCACATTCTGCGCTATTACAACGGCATACGCCGCAGTCCTGAAATAAAACAGATAGAACTATATATGTCAAGCAACCCGTTTTTTAACCGCTACCCAAGTTCATCGGCACTGCGCATACACTACATTGATGAGCAGTTGATGCTTGATAACCTTCAAGATGCGGAACGCCTTGTTTGTGACGGCAAAAATGTCAAGTTGCTCTAAATTCTGCATCGGGAAATAATTTTTTATATCAATATATCATAAAATAAAGAAAAAATAGTATATTTGCATTTGTAAATAAAGGTTATACTATTTATGGGAAAGAATACAATGGGTACTGTGCTACCCAGAAAACTCACAGAGAAAATGCAGATAGTGGGTGAACAGATACGGCTGGCAAGGCTACGTAGAAATCTCACTATGGCACAGGTGGCAGAACGTGCAACTTGTTCTGAACTCACGCTGTTAAGGGTGGAAAAAGGAGTGCCTACAGTAAGCATAGGTATTTATCTACGTGTACTATATGCACTGCAACTGGATGACGATATTTTATTTATTGCCAAAGATGACCCTATTGGCAGAAACTTGCAAGATTTACAATTAAAGCGTAGAGAGCGGGCTACAAAAAAGGTTTAATGTATGAAAAAGTTATTTGTGTTTACTGATTTTGACTGGCTTTCAAGTGTGGAGTTGGTAGGTGAACTAACTATGGATAGTATTCGTGGGACCGAGTCGTACGGCTTCAAGTTCAATACTGATTGGTTGAATAATCACTCCGATATTATATTGAGTGATGATATAAACAACTATATAGGAATGCAATATACAAAACAGGGGAAAGATATATTCGGATGTTTTGCTGATTCTTTGCCAGACCATTGGGGACGTACACTGTTATTACGCAGAGAACAGATACAGGCAAAGGAAGAAAAACGTCCTGTACGCAGGTTGTCGTCTATGGATTTGTTGCTTGGCATAGATGATACAACAAGAATCGGAGGCTTTAGATACAAAGAAGATTTAGATGGAGACTTTATAAATGCAGAACAATCATTGCAGATTCCACCTATTACAAGCCTACGGGAACTTATAGAGGCAAGCCACCAGATAGAGTTAAGTGAGGAGTCTAATGTTTTACCACAGAAGAAATGGATTCTGCAATTGTTGCATCCAGGTACATCGCTTGGTGGAGCAAGACCTAAGGCATCGGTTTTGAATGAGCAGAAACAGATATGTATTGCAAAATTCCCATCGAGGAATGATTTTTATGATATAAGCTTATGGGAACACTTTGCAAATGTAATGGCTAAGCGTGCTGGAATAAACTGTGCGGAAACATCTGTTATAAAGGTAGGGGATAAATACCATACATTGCTTTCAAAAAGATTTGACAGAGATAGAGACGGAAGGCGTGTTCACTTTGCTTCCGCTATGACAATGCTTGGCTTAAATGACGGAGATAATGCCTCCACAGGGAATGGCTATATTGACATTGTTGACTTTATTATAAAAGGATGCTGTGATGTTGAAAAGAATCTGAAAGAATTATATAGAAGAGTTGCTTTTAACATTGCAATAGGTAACTGCGATGACCACTTCCGTAATCATGGATTCATTCTTACAAAAAAAGGATGGACTCTTTCTCCTGCGTATGACCTTAACCCATCCCTTGCAAAAGAGCAATGTCTCTTAATAAACAAATACACAGCAGAATCAGACCTTGATATCTTGTTGGAATCTTGTGAGGATTATATGCTCTCTCCACAAGTGGCAAAAAACATTATTGATGAAGTTAAAAGTGCAATGAGCAAATGGCAGATAGTAGCAAATTCTCTTGCTCTGCCACGCTCAGAGCAGGGTATGTTTAATGATAGATTTGCACAATCATTCCATTGACAAAATATTACAATATTATGAAACACACATCATTAAATCCTATCGTCCAACTAATATTGTGGGTAAGTATGATACTATCCGTATCGGGTTGTACAAATAAAAATACTGAAATAGCAGATGCTCACGATACCTTTGATTGGTCTAGGGCTACTGTATATTTTGTTATGTCTGCACCGTCAATATAACCCCACAGCCTTTTAAGTGTTGTAGGACTTATGTTCTGGTGCATCTTTGCAAATATGGCACCACTAAGAAAGTCAAAATCAGACGGTGTCTTTATTTGTCTTTCCACATTAAGTTCAATAGCATTTCTAAGCTCTTTAATTTTGGGACGATACTTGTTCATTACAAATTTTATTTTTTGCAAAAGGACGGAATAAATTTTTGAAATCAATAAATTTTGCAGTTCTTATTAGTCCAATTCTGTTAATAGAAATCCTAAATACATAGGCAGTGTCAACAAACCACCATCACGCCCAATATTGTAATTGCCTAATTTAAGAGCGTTATTAACATGGTATATATCGGTGTTTTTTAACACAGTCCGTAGTGACTTGGCTCTGCCTGTGGTTGCCTTGCACTCCAAAGGAACGCACTCGCCTTTGTATCTGATTACAAAATCAAGTTCCAAACCGCTGTCTTTATGAAAATAGTACAGTTTTCTTCCCATTTTTCCAAGTATGTCACTTATTACATTCTCATAAATGGCTCCCTTGTACATTCCAAGTTCTCCGTTTAGAATACTTGCTTGTGTACCGTCTTCCAACATACTTATAAGTAACCCGATGTCAGCCATATACACTTTAAATTCTCCATCTTCTCTTTGTCCGTCAAGAGGCAACTCTGTTTTGCGGATGTTATAGCACCGGCGAATGATACCTGCGTCTTCAATCCATTTCAGACAACCTGCGTAATCTTTCCCACGTGTCCCGGAACGTATGGATGAATATGTGAATTTTTTATATTCACGGGCAAGTTGGGACGGAATTGAGTCAAAACATTCAATTATTCTCGCTTTATCTGATTGTGAGGCGTATTTAAGCATATCACTTTTATACTCTTCCACAATTCTTCGCTGTAGGTGTATAACCCTGTTGAATTGTTTTGTATTCATAAAGCACTCCACAACCTCAGGCATTCCGCCTACTAATGTGTAGTTTAACAGATGAGATGTCATTACATTATGAATAGACTCATCAATTACAGTTTCACTACTATAACATTGACGCAGGTAATCTATAACAGATTGCTTGATTCCACTTGCCCATAACCATTCCTCAAAATCCATCGGGTACATTGTAATGATATCTTCAAACCCCACAGGAATACTGGCTTTTTGTTCTTCTTCTATTTCTTGTTTGGTCTTGTAACCACTTACTCCAAGTAGTGAGCCTGTGCAAATAACCTCGTAACGTCCATCCAAATAAAAATATTTTAAAGAAGCACGTGCCATCGGGCAGTCTTGAATTTCATCAAACACCAAACAAGTTTCGTAGGGATTAAATGTGTGATGTTGCAACTCTTGCGTGGCTGACATCCTCATAACAATGGATGTCACATCTAAGTTTGGTGTGAAAAACCTCTTGTACTCAGGGTGTTCCTTAAAATCCAAATAGACCACCTCTTTGTAATTTTTCTCCGCAAATAACTTTACAGAACTTGTCTTCCCACATTGCCGTACTCCTTTAATTATTAGAGGTTTGTGGTTATGGGTGCTTTTCCATTCTTGTAATTTGCTGTCAATCTTTCGTTTATACATAACTATTTACATTTTTATACTGAATAAATATTGTTTATGTTACATTTATTAACCGAAAAATGTAGTATTTACAACAAATTTATACCGAATATTGGTGCAAATATAAATGTTTTTCTACACAAAACAAAAAAAATTACTAAAAAAGCAGTCCTTTTTGGTTCTTCTAATTTTTATTTCTATATTTACACTTACATATTGTGCGGCGTTTATACGCTTTGTGTTTGACAAATAGAAATTTCGTAACTTTCTAAAGTTAGCTCAAAACCAAAGTGGCATAGCCATCAAATGGACTAAAAAGGATTTTATTTGGTGTTTGAATATACCGTAATCTTACAAAAGATTTAATTAATAGTTCGTTAAAAATAAAAAATTAAGAGGCGTTTCTGACGCCATAAAAATTGAAAAATTCATAGACAGAACAAATGTGGTTCTGTCTGCCCGATGAGGAAGTCTAATTTATAGAATTACTTTAATTTTATTTATATGGAAATACTATATGCTGATAGTGCTAAAACTATTCTAAAAAAAGTATCTGGAGTTAGTGGACATTTTACCATTCCAGATTCTGTGAAAACAATAGGAGAGAGAGCATTTGATGGTTGCACAGGTTTGACATCAATCAACATTCCAAGTTCAGTGACAAATATAGAAGATTCTGCATTTTTGAATTGCACCAGTTTGACAACAATTACAGTAGATGAGAGAAATCCTAAATATGATAGTAGAGAGCAATGTAATGCAATTATTGAAACAGCGACAAATCGGTTGTTATTGGGTTGTGTCAATACAATAATTCCAGATTCTGTGACAAATATAGGCTCAAACTGTTTTGAGAATTGCCTCAATCTTAAAAATCCTGGATTATAAAGGTGTTGTAAACTTCCACTTTTTAGGACAGTCTTAAGTTAGACTATTTTCAATAAATTCTTTTTATCTAGCAGATTTTGATAAGCAATATAGTTTGATTGCCGTGGCACAAGTCAAGACCGCCTGTGGCGCTTGTTTTAGCCTTGACTTTGCCATTTTCCGTTGAGCCTCTCTTCTCAAAGTGAAGGTTCTTGTACACACAATAAACCTTCTTATGGTTCCACGTAAACCCTTGTCTCGGGCTCTAGAGTTTTGTTCTATTACATCCCTGAGTATCTTGTTGTCAAGGGCAAGATCCGCATACATCTGCTTCAGCCTGCGGTTTTCTTCCTGTAGCGCCTTCAGCTCCCTGAGCTGGCTGACATCCATTCCACTCTCTAACTCTTTGACGGCTCTTACTATCTCCGTCTCGCTGTGATTCCTTTTCTTCATTGTTCCTCTTAATTAGTGCAAAGTTACTTTTAGCGAGTTAAAAACAAATATCAATTTGTTTTTACGAGCGTTTGTAACTTCACCGAACTTAGTGAGGTAAAGTTAATAATTTTTGTCTAATTAAGTCCTGTCCTGTTTATAGGGAAGCGTACAATAGATTCTTTTCCGCTTATTTCCCGATGCAGAATTTAGAGAAGATATTGTTAAGTACCTCTTGAGAGTGGATTTGCCCTGTTATGGAGCCAAGAGCGTCAAGACAATCGTGTAAATCCATAGATACAAGCTCACCGCTTAACCTGGACTGCAAACCTTCATTGACTCTATTTATAGCGTTGAGTGCGGTACAAAGAGCCTCATAGTGACGCATATTTGTAATTATAACACTGCCATGCCGAGTATTCAGGTGCGCGCTATCAATAAGTTGTCTTTTCAGATTGTCAATGCCATCTCCTTTCTTGGCTGAGATGCTGATATGCGGAGCATCGATGCCTGAAAACATATTTTCAAGAATAGGTATCTCATCTTCTGAAAGCAGGTCTATCTTATTGAAAACAAGCACTAATGATTTTCCTTCACATCGTGGCACAATTTTGCCAGCCATCCAATCTATATGTTCATTAAGGCTTGTGCAGTCAATAACCCAAAGTACAACATTAGCCTTTTCTATGGTGCTGTAACTGCGTTTTATACCAATCTTCTCTATTTTGTCAGAAGTCTCACGAATACCTGCTGTATCAATAAAGCGGAAAAGATGTCCGTCAATAACAGCCGTATCTTCAATGGCATCACGGGTGGTGCCGTGTATGTCACTTACAATAGCCTTCTCCTCGCCAAGCAACAGGTTCAGAAGCGTTGATTTTCCGGCATTGGTCTCACCAACTATTGCCACCCCGACTCCGTTTTTTATAGCATTTCCCGCATCAAATGAATTTATTAGATGTGTGACTGTACATTTTATGTTAGAGAGCAAATCTGTCATCTGTGAACGGTTAGCGAACTCCACATCCTCTTCAGAGAAATCCAGTTCCAACTCAAGAAGTGATGTGAAATTAAGCAACTTCTCACGTAGTGTCTCAAGTTCATGGGCAAAGCCGCCTCTCATCTGATACAATGCCACATTATGTGCGGCGGCAGATGTGGAGGCTATAAGGTCTGCAACAGCCTCGGCTCTTGTAAGGTCCATCTTTCCATTGAGGAATGCCCGTTTGGTGAACTCCCCTGGCTCTGCCATACGGCAACCTTTTGCTATAAGTGATTTAAGTATGCTCTGCTGAATATATTGCGAGCCGTGGCACGCTATCTCAACGGTGTCCTCACCTGTAAATGAATGTGGGGCTTTAAACAGAGTTACCACACAGTCATCAATATCAGAGCCGTCAGCGGCTGTAATGGTGCCATAATGCACTGTATGGCTATCAAACTCTTTAAGAGAGCGTTTGCTGCGGAAAATAGAGGAACAAAAGCCTATGGCATCGGGGCCGGAAACCCTGATGACTGCAATGCCCCCAACTCCGGGAGCTGTTGATATGGCTGCTATGGTATTCATATCTGGGTGCAAATTTAAAAAAAATGGCTGAATTTAGAGTAACTATAGCAACGCATTGCACCCAATGTTAATATCACGCCATGCCGCTTCAAAATCACCTGTGTACCAAGGGTCTGAGACCTCACGATTCTCTATCTTTCACCATTTTCTTCATCACAAACTCTGCCATAGGACTACGACATATATTACCGTGACATATAAAGAGTATCTTTTTCATAGCTCTATTCTTTTAATCTGCATTTCTATAATGCCATTGGATGATTGGCAATATTATTTATAAATTCTGCATCGGCAAGTAATTATTATTTAAGAAAATTGTACATTTGCAGAAAGCGAAAAGACAATGAAAAATATATTATTTTCAGTAATGTGCCTAATTGTACCTACTATGGTATCGGCACAAAAAGTGTACAGCGTGAATTTTGCCTCTCAAGCCGATGTCAAGGTTTATGTGGTGGATTTTGAGAGTCAGGCGGACTTATGTGTCTATAAGGTTGACTACGCTTCCCAAGCAGGCAAGAATGACGGATGTTGGTACTTTGTGGATTATACTTCCCAAGCGGATAAAAAGATTTTCTTTGTGGATTACGCCTCACAGGCAGACATTAAGATATACTTTGTGAAGTACAAAAGTCAAGCCGGCTGGCGTAACAAATCAAAGAAACAAGTTATGTATCATGGTTAAGACTTTGACTGCTTCCTGATAACGGGTAACTAAAGAGGCGTAATTCCAAACTGAAACCATATGCGGTTTCAGTCATTTCCATTAGTTTACAATTGGTGGGGTTCATAATAATAATTTTTTAATTTCAGGAATGGCTTCCTCTATTTTTTTGTTCCATTGAGAGAGTTGATTACAATAAAATACTCCAGCATTTCCAAACAATTCAGTACGCAGTATATCATCTTCTTTAATTGCTTTTGCATATGGTCCGCAAGCAAGTATAACAACTTTAAATTGATTAAAGAAATTTGTTTTCCGCATCCAATCAAATCTGTTCCTAATGCTATCTTCAGTTTCTTTCCCTTGTTCTATACTTATATTTTTGTTATTGGATCGGCAAATATCATTCAATTCAGTAATAAAACAATCCTCAAAAAAATTGATATACTCCGACTTTTCTCTCCCGTATATTCCATCTACAAGGCGTTGATAATAGTAATATGTTGAAGATGTTCCTTCGTTTTTTCCTTTCCGTCTTATTTTGTTTTCCTGTCTAAAGAAAGGATATCTAGGATGGAAATTACCATGTTCAAAATCGTATGGCTCCTCTCCCGATGTACAAGAACAAGAATGCTTTCCTAATATTGTCTCATCCCATTGGTTGAAATTTGGCTTATAAAACTTTTCGTAATCATCATCTTCTGGTTTACATGCACATTCCTTTCCGATAATAAGAATTTTTGCATTGGGATTTCCATAACCAATATATGGTTGGATATTCATTTTCTTTAAATCCTCAAGCAGTTGTTTTAGACTTTGAAATTGGGATAGGTCTTTAAAAAGTGGAATAGGCTCACTAACTGAATTCATAATGATTAGATTTTAATGGTTAATACTAAATTTTATGCAAATATACAAATTCTTCTACTATCCAAAGTTATACTCATCAATTAGAGTATCAATAATATGCGGAGTATCATCATTGGCGTGTAATTTGGTTATTCTATCAAGGTCTATTATTTTTAGAATCAAGTTTGTTTGATGCAGTTTGCCCAAACACCAATTCATCATACGTACATCACGTAACGATAATAAACCGTCAAACTTTCTATCATCATAATAATTTTTGTGATAAGCGTCAAGAAGCATACCTTTGACCATTTCCTCTAATGAATCATAACCACATTGACGTAGTCTATTGACATCTATTTGCTGTTTTGCAAACAAATATAATAATTCTGGTGCGGTTAGTCTATCAGCCAATATTGGTTCTTTTGACTTATAACGCAGGCGTACTTGCAGATATGAGACATTCCAGATTAGGTCTTCTTCGTGAGCCTTGATATACTCAACAGGTGCGTGGCGAACTACCAAATAGGCTGCATCGGATTCTTTATACTTCTCATAAAGTTTTATAATAACGGGCAGTTGAGACTCATCCCAATTATCCCGATAATAACGACAAACCCAATGTCTGTCATCCTTAGCACCAGCAAGCATTGTCTGTATTACTTGTTGTTGTTCTTTATAGGTTATGTAAGGTAACCTGATACGCAGTTCAGCACGAGCCTTCTGGCGGAGCCCCTTAGTGTTAAAGCGTTTAATAGTTTGTGCTATTGTACCATACTTGTGATATTGTGCAACTGTTTTTATTTTAGACTTATTAACATACGCTATTGCAGATTTAGCGTATTGGGAATTTGACGATAGTACCAAATCTCTGACATCATCCGATAAAGATTCAGCGAGTGACCGTAAGGCTGACCAATCAAAATTTCCCTGTGCATACTGGCATACCTTGAATGCAGTTTTAATATTTTCTGACTTTAATTCTTGTTTCATATCTGTGTAATTTGGTTTCACTGCAAATAAAATGACATAGTATGAATTAACTCTTCACAGATAATATATTTTTGAAAATGCTTTATTGTGTGCAATGTTTTTTCATACCTAATCACTATATTTGCATATTGAATAACCATAATAATACTATGATAAGCAAAACTTACAACCGATATTTGTGGCTTCTGAATACCCTGATGCAGAACAAGAGGCTCTCTTTTGAAGAGATTAAGCAAAAATGGGAGTTATCTGTATTTAACTACGATGGCAAGCCTTTGAACCTGCGTACATTCCACTTGCATAAGAACGCAGTAGAGGAGATGTTTGACCTTAACATTGAGTGTGATTCATCTGATGGCTACAAATACTATATAGATGAGAACATTCCTGCCGCACAGGACAAGGCACGCCAATGGCTTATAAATTCCTTTAATGTTGTGGGGCTTGTAAATGAGGGGCAGCAGATACACAACCGCATACTTTTAGAAGAAATCCCTGGCGGGGCAGAGTTCTTGCCAACGGTAATTGAGGCTATAAAACAGAATAGGGAATTGCACGTAAAATACCAACCGTTTTATGACAATGATGCCTCAGAATTTACAGTGCAGCCATATTGTATGAAGGTGTATCATCAAAGATGGTATGTGCTTGGTTACTTTAAGGAACGTGAAAGTCTGCGTAATTTTGCCCTTGACCGCACACTCTCAATAGAGATGACCGACACTGTTTTTACATACCCCGATGATTTTTCTCCGGAGGATTTTTACCGAAACAGCATAAGCATTTGGGTTCCTGACAATCCAAATGCAGTAAGAGTGGTTTTAAGAGCCTATGGCATTCAAGCCAAATACTTGCGAACACTACCACTGCAACAGACACAAAAAGAGATTAACACAACCACTGAATATAGTGACTTTGAATATTATATGTACCTAACCCCAGACCTGCCTAAAACCATTCTTTCAAAAGGAGCGGAAGTAGAGGTGCTGGAGCCGGCGGAGTTAAGGGGGCAAGTGAAAGAGTTAGCAAAACACATTTATGAAAAATATTAAGTCATTTATTGTAAATTAAAAACCAATTTTATTTTTTCTGTTCGCTATTCTCTCTTTTTCACAAAGTTCGTTAAGTTTTTGCAGTGACGGCTTCTCTCCAAGAAGAACCTCCTCCATAGTCATCTTTCGGGCAATGTTATCTATCTCACCACCAGAAAAATCAAATCTATCAGACAACATTTTATAACTTGAATCATCAAGTCCCTTGATTTTGCTACTCCAGATAGAACATTTTACCTCTGCTGACGGATTGTCAAACTTTACCTTAAAAAGGAATCGGCGTTCAAACGCCTTGTCAAGATTCCCCTCAAGGTTGGTTGTTGCAATCATTATTCCGTTAAGCCTCTCCATCTCCTCAAGAATTATATTTTGTATGGCATTGTCAGTCTTATCCACAGAGTGCTCAGGATTATCAGAACGCTTGCCTAATATAGCATCAGCCTCATTGAAAAGCAAGATAGGTGTTCTTTCTTCCAGATGTATCAATTTTTCATAATTTCTAAAAATATTCTTAACTATTTTTTCGCTCTCCCCATACCAACAAGTCTTGGTATTGCTTAAATCAATACGATAGACACCACGATTACACTTCCTCGCCAACTGCATAACGGTTTCTGTTTTACCTGTGCCAGGTCCACCGTAAAATAACATAGCAACACCATATCCCATATGCTTCTCTTTAAGCCTGTCTTGAAGTGTTGCAAGACTATCATTTTGTAAAATCCCTTCAATAAACCCGATATCTTTTAACAGTTGTCCGCTATAAAACATTTCTCTCTCTTCTATTGCGGTTGGCGGCATAAGTTTGCCACTTTTAGTGTCAATCATTTTGAACATTTTTGCGTCAGTTTCACCAAAAGCAAGAACTATACCCTTTTCTGTCAGTGTCATTTCAGAAGAATCCTCAAAAGAGTTATCAAGTATCTCAACCAATCCTAAATTAACCAACACGTGGTCTTTGTGAGTTAAATGATATATGGCATCTGTCATTTCCATTCCACTTTGGAAGATATCCTTGCAAGTTCTCTTTATGTTAGATTTTACCCCACTTGAACAATCTTCGCAGATTTCATAAAAAAGAACTCTGTTTAAAAGGCTCAAATTATGTTTTGTTAATTCAGATATCAAGGTCAGGTGTTTGTTAGTAGACTCTAATATTCTAACATCATGAGATAAATCATCCACATCATCAGTTTCACAAATTAAATTTGAAACATTACTAAAAAATTCAAACGCATCCATTGGGTCAAATTCTTCAACCACAACATTTTTATTATTCATAATGCTGTCAGAAATGGATTTATTAATTTTATAAGATATTTCATACCCGAACTTACGAATAACGTATGATTTATCACACAACTTATCTAAAATTGAAATGATAGTCAATTCGTTGATTTCATCCAGGTCAAAATATTTCATAATTTTCCTTATTTCTATTTTGTCGGTAGATGATGTGAGTTCAATTGCCAGCATCGCAATCCAAATGGCACAATCCTTCATATCAAGCCCTATATACAGGGAGAAATCTCTCAATTCTGCTTCAAATTCATCCTTTATTTTTTCATATTCCGTGACAGGACATAAGGTGTCTGCCAGCACTTTATTCCAACAAATAACCTGCTTTTCAAAATCATCTGGGGCGATTGAACTCAAAATATTTGTTTTTGAACCCTTAAGTACTGAGGCTATATATCTCATCTGCCTTACTCGGTTGTCACTTCTTAATGTTCTCTTTTGATTACCTTGTTCCATAGCTGTGTATATTTATCTCACTGCAAAGAAAAATAACAGGTGTGTAATTTTACTTCATAGGTAAAAATATTTTTATTTTTTCACATCTGTGCGGTGTTTTTTCACACGTGATTTGTATATTTGCAGAAAGGAAACTAGTAATTGCTGTTACTTGTGGCTTCTGATGGTAATTCGCTGAATTCTCATACAATATTATCAAAAGGAAATCAGGTTTAATAGATGGATCAAGCAAAAATGATAGAATATTTTTATGGATTGTTAAAATAAATAAAAATACTAAAAATTGATATTATGAATACATTGAATTTTAAAGAAATTAAAAGGCTATTTCAAGAAAAAGTTACTAAAGCAGACCTCCCAACGAAGTATGAGTACAAATTGGATGTAAAAAGCAAGACTCTTACACTAAAAGTAAAGTATAAGAGTATGTCTCAAAATATGCAAGATGATGAAGCGGCATTTGATAGTTGGGCTATTGCGTTAAAGTATTACTTGAGGGAATATGTTGATATAGTGATTATTGACTGGGATGATGTCCCTAATGATGATTCTGTGTCACAAAGACATTGTAACAGATTTTTTTACAGATTAGCAAAATTTGTACAAACATATGAATGGGTAAGATGTCTGAAATCTATTCCGGACATTCCGACTTTAATTAAGTGTAACTTCAGCACAAAAGACGCTGCTACAAAGAAAAAACATTCTAATGATTCAGAGGGTAAATCAGAGTATGAATTAGAGTGTGAATATGTTAAAACACATATGGATGAATACGATATATTAGACCATCAATTCCCTGTTGGTTTATTTAACGAAAAAGTTTCCAAAGAAACATACTATGCGACTGGTGGTAAAAGTGCCATTGATATTTGGGGTATAAAAGAGCAACAATTTTATATCTTTGAGCTAAAAATTCCAACAAACAAACCATTGGGCATTATTTCTGAATTATTATTTTATACCAACGTAATAGATGATTTGTTTTCTCATAGATTTATGTATGAGCATGGGATAAAATTAAAAAATGCTTTAAAGAAAAATTATAGAAATTTTTCTAAATTTTACGAATACTATCAGACAGGAAACATTAAAGGGATAACTTCAGTTTTCTTGGCAGATAATTTGCATCCACTATTAACGAATAATCTAATTGAATTTATTAATGATTCAGCTAGATGGAGATATAAAAACATACACTTTCAAAGCAAAGAGGTAACAATATGAAAATCACAATTCATAGAGGATTAGAACAAATAGGTGGATGCATCACTGAAATCAGCACCGCCACATCACGTGTGTTTATTGATATGGGTCAGAACTTGCCTGGTTGCGGGATTCCTACTACAAGAGAAGAAGACAAAGCCTTGGTTGAGGGCATTTTTGCGCAAAATAAGAAAGATAACGAGGTTGTTATTTATAGTCATGGTCATGAAGATCATGTCGGACTTTTTGAGTATGTGCCGGATAATGTTTCGCAATATTGTAGTGATGGAACAAAAATACTGCTACTATTAAAGTACAAACACATTCTGAAAATGCAGTATTTAAATAATCTTTCACTTTTGTCTATGCTTACAAGTGCAAAGATTGGCAAATTGAAGACATTCAAAACTTGGATGCGTTCAAATAATCCGAGACCGATAACAGTAGGAGATATAAAGGTAACACCATACTATAACTGTCACAGCATATATGATTCATATATGTTTCTCATTGAGGCAGACGGCAGGCGCATTTGGCACACAGGAGACTATCGTGCACATGGCTATGTTGGAGACAAGTTGTTTCCAGTGCTTCAGAAATATGCTACTGACATTGATACACTGATAACTGAAGGCACAATGCTAAATAGAGATGAAGAATGTCCTCATGAGAGTGTTGTATCAGAGAGAATGGTTGCAGTAATGAGACAAAAGAAATATGTGTTCATTCTTGCCTCATCAACAGATATTGAGCGGCTTACTGCAATCAGTCAGGCTGTTAAATCTACTAAAAGAAAACTATATGTCTGTTCTGGTCTGATGGATGATATGATGAAGTTTTTCACTGTACGTGAAGGAAGATGGCCATGGAGTAAATACAATTTAAAGCATGAGTTCTTTAATGAAAATAGCATTGATGAGTATAAGGCAACTGGTTTTGTGCTTGTTGCTGGAACTGGGTCTATTGAAAAGGTTCGTAATTATATGGTAGATATTGACCAATCTCAGGCAATTCTAATTTACTCATCGTGGGATGGATATTACACTTTGGAGGAACAGATTGCGGTAAATCCTGCCTATAAAGCATTTCGTGAAATGTTTGCCAATGTTATAGATATACACACATCAGGTCATGCAGACCGCAGGACAATTGAAAAAGTTATAAAAACCGTAAATGCAAAAGAGGTGAAAATAATTCACAAGGAAAAGGATGCAAAACTTTAATTCAAATTATAAACTTCGGACTATGAATATTAAATTTGAAAAGAAGGGTAAAGAGATTAAAAACATAGATGATTGGAAACTAGTCGGATTCCCTAAGAGAGATATTCAATGGAGGAAAGGCAGAAGTTCTATGGAGATGGCTACATTTGCCCTCTCAGATAAATTTAAGGATTTTATTGTTGAAGTGCTTCGTTCGTGTCAAATTAAGGAACAGAATTTTATTTGTGAACCTGAAGCTACAACTAGTTTAGGCAGAGGCTTTGGTCAAGGCGGTTGCAGAAATCATGACCTTCTTATGATAGGGGAAGACTGTGTTATTGGTATTGAAGCTAAAGTTTCAGAACCTTTTGATAAGCCTGTTGAAGTTGTGTTTAAGAATCAAAAAAAAGATAAAAATAAAAAATCTTCAGATACTAGAGTTTATAAGTTGTTTCAGACATTATGTGCCAAAGAAGATGTTGAAACAAAGGTAGAAAATTGTAACTTTGGTTATCAATTACTGACTGCGACTCAAGGCACGATACAGGCTGCTAGTAAAAAACAAAAAAATGTAATTTTGTTAGTTATAGTTTTTAAAGGGGATGTGTGCAAGGAATCAAATTACGAGAATAATTGCGTAAAGAATGATAAGGATTTTGAAGATTTCAGCAAAGCATTAAATTATTCCAATCAAGATATTGATTTGTATATAAGAAAAATTGATGTGATTATAAATCGTCAATATGAATACAAAATCATATAGTAAATCTACTAACTAATTCTTTTATTGAAAATACATTATCTTTTCTTTTGAAACTCTCATATTTATTATTAAGTTCTCTGAAGCACTTCCACGCCTTGCAAAAGTCACTATTGTGTTTGGTGATTATTTTCCCATCGGGGAATATGTATTGACAACTGTTTGAACCACTCAAGGGACTGCCAGAGAAATGATAAAGCAGACCTCTATCACCTTTGTCGTTCACAATGACAGCCGCTTCGCAAGTCAGCCACAATTCAATGTACACTCCTATCACAGGATTCCGCAGACCGTTTGTTCCTGTGTACGCAAGGTTGTTCTCAATTGGCACAGGAGCATAGGACATTCTGCTGTCAGAGAGAATTTCTTTATTGTGGCATAATAGCAGGAATGCGTTGTCTGTAAATGTTGTAAGTTCACTAATTTTACCTTTCATTTTCATCTAATTTAAGATCTATGGCACTTGAATCGTAGTGATGTGTAGGGTTCTGCCATTAGGAGTCAGGATGATTTGATTGTCTTGCAGTGCCTTTTTGGCGGCATCTGAGACTACCTTGTCGGGGTCCTCGGCAAGTTTTTCAAGCCCGTAGCTGTACTTAATTAAGCCAAGTTTCTCACGGCGATTTTTTCCATCGGCTATTAAATCTAAAAATTCATCGTAGCCGTACATCAGGTAATAAGGTCTAAACATTGTTTTTGAAATTTTATACAATAATCGGGCTTATCTGTGAAAAAACTCTTCACAGGATAATTTTTTTAGTAAAAAAAATAAAATTTTGTTAAAAATCTGAGTGTATGAATAGATTTTGCATACATAACTCTGATTATTGCATAAAATTCCAAAGCCAAAAAATTATGGAAAACAAATTTTATGATAAAGATTTAAATAAGTACTCATTAGACGGAAAGACATTGTTAAGATTCAGAGGAAAAACATCAGTATTCAAAATTCCCGAAGGGGTTGAAGAAATAGGACATTCCGCTTTCTTCAGATGTACAACCTTGACGGAGGTTATAATACCTAATAGTGTTACAAGAATAGGAGAAAGTGCATTTGAAGAGTGTAAGAATCTGAAAGGTGTAATTATACCTAAAAGTGTAAAGAGGATTGAGTATAGTGCATTTGCTTATTGTGACAGTTTGTCATTTGTCAATATTCCTGAAACAATTGAGTATATAGGTGACTTTGCATTTGATGACTGTCTGTCAATGCCAACCCCGATATATGCTTGTGGATGCTTTCTCTATATGCCAAGAAAATTTAAGGGTGAATATACCATACCTCAAGGTATTAGAGTTATAAAATGCGGTGCCTTTAGTGATTGCAATGGACTCACAAGTGTCAGAATTCCAAATAGTGTTGAGATTATTAATAGCTTTGCTTTTTCTCATTGCGAAAACTTGAGTAAGGTCATTTTACCTACAAATGTTAAAGTGGAATATTGTGCATTTGAAAATTGTCCTAAACTCAAAAAAGTCGCTTTAACAGCAGTGTGTGCAACTCCAAAATACTTGTTACTTAACTTTAAGGGAGTCCTTAATACATTAAAGTATCGAAAAAAATTAAAAGAAGAGAAAAAGGAACTGCAAGATGAATTCGGACCACTGTTTGATCCTGAGGCGGTGCACAATTTGAGACTAATAATAAATTCAACAGGAGCAAGGGTGTTGCCTGTTACAAGTTGTGCAATTGATAAGATAGTAAGGCTATGGGCAAAAAGGCGAATGCCAGGAACACTACTCACATCAAAACCTAAACTTACGGAATCTAATTACATTATTATTACTGATAATCCTAACAAATACCAGGATTATCAGCCTCATATACTTGAAACACACCCATACGATGGACTTACAACCGGGCTTGCCATAGAGGCGATTCAAAGACTGAATAAACTATAAGAATCATTAGTGTCCACTAAAAAATTGGACACGATTTAAAAAGGTTAATATTCAAAATTTTCAAACAAATCTAACATATAAGGCTCTTTGGAGCCATTGCGTTCATTGACATTATTGAAATTAGTTTTAGCAAAGAGATCTACC
>JAZLIE010000132.1:0-14454 GCA_045617165.1 Candidatus Enterocola sp.
ATTTGGGATGAGTCTTTATGGTTGCATAGTGATGTGAAAGAATTCAACATAATAAGCGTTGAAAAAAATAAGATAACTCAGATTATTAATATTAATAGAGACAGCGGCAAATCACAATATGACATTAATAGTGTATCAACATACAATTATAGTAGCAATAACGAATTCGTAGAAGAAAAAATACAATACTATAAAAATAATATGCCATATGGAAATCCAGAATTGCGCAGATACAAGATTAATGACTTTGATTAAAATTACTGTACTGTTATGTATTAGTTTTTTATTATGCGGGTGCAAGAAAATAGTAGTATATGTTTACTTGGAGGATCCTCCAATCGTGTCAACAGATAAAACAATTCTGTATGAGAAAAAATATATTACAGAAAAGAGGATAGGTGATACTATTGTATATTATTGTACAGATGGAGAATTTAGGAGAACCTTAGATTCTGTATTAGCATCTTCAATGTATGTGATTGATAAAAATGTATTTAGATGGACAACACCTATTTATTCAATCCATTTTAATGGTTATGGTGATACTGTTGAAATTGTTCATTATGATGAGAATGGTGATGTGGATTATATAGAAGATTGAGACGTTATATTGTAAACTTCCCCAGATGTAGTCCCTGCTGCGATACGTGTTCATTTCGATGAGCTAGTAAACATACACACCCTTACGGAGAGACCTTCAAGGAGTACCGCAACGTAACCCCATACAAGTTCAACGGCAAGGAGTTAGACCTGGAGACAGGCTACTACTATTACGGCGCAAGGTACTATGACCCAAGTACGGCGCTATGGTTTGGTGTGGATCCGTTGGCATACAAGTACCCTATGAACTCACCGTACACATTCTGCAACGGGAATCCGGTATTAAAGATTGACTCAGATGGAATGGAACCAACACCAGCAGAAGCTGTTAGAATTGCCGCTCATGTTTATGGCGATAAGAGTGATGATATTCTAATTGGCGGATGGAATAATCTCTTAATGGAACAATTGTATGATGAGATTAGTTTGAGAACCTTGCCATATACCAAGGACTTAAAACCAGAAATTCCAGTAAAAATTAAGGGAACGTCCAAACGAAGAAAACAGTTCCCCAACACACGACCATATTGTGAATAGCATATACGTTCCTCCCTGCCACCTCAAGCCCTGCGGCGCATGACGGCAGGGGAGGAGGAGAAATAAGAAGAAAACTAATCCAGCATCGGTGTAGGAAAGAACCTTAACGGAACATTCAAGAAAAATGAGTACCTTTACAGCACGGAAAGCAGCAACCCCCACGCCCCCATGCAGATAGGCGACATGACATACACGTACAGCGCATCAGTCAACCTTCAAGCCTATCCGTGACCATGTGTGTTTTGGTATTTACAACGTAAGTTCAGCGAACTACGAATTTGAAGATACTACTGTGTTTAAGCGGATCAATGAGGGGAGTGAACCATTTCTGCTTTGGATTACAGGAGAAGCATACAACGAAAATTAAGGCTGGTTAATAAAAGTAAAAATACAGTAACAGAACCAATTTCTCGTAATTGATTTGCGCAGTTAGACAAAAAATGTCTATCTTTGCAAACAAAATATTAAATACGAGATAATGGCGAGCATAGCAAGCTGGATATACGATAAGCCGCTTAGAGGCAATTACACCTTCACACACGATGAGGTGGTGCAGGCGTTCCCTGATATGAGTGCCGGCAGCATTGCACGGGCACTGACCAGGGAGGTAAGCAAGGGACGGATTGTGTCGCCCCTGCGAAGCTTCTACGTCATAGTGCCGGATGAATATGTGCTGCGCGGGGCTGTGCCGCAGTCGTTTTACTTGGATGACATGATGCACCATCTGTGCCGCAAATACTATGTGGCTCTGCTGAGTGCGGCAGGCTATCACGGAGCTTCGCATCAGGTTCCCCTACGATTCAGCGTGATGATAGAGCCTCCTGCCATGCGTGACAAGAAGGGTGAGAAATACCTTACGCATTATTTCTGCAAGAGTCATATTTCTGAGGCATACGTGGAGAGACGGCAGACGCGGACGGGCTACATTAACGTGTCGTGTCCTGAGCTGACGGCAGTGGATTTGCTAACGTATCAGGCTAAGACAGGCAGCGTTTCGCGGGTAGCCACTGTTCTGGCTGAACTGGCTGAGAAACTGGATTTCGGGCGCTTAGGGGCTGACTTCGTGAAGGAAGTGCCTGTAACCAGTCTGCAGCGTCTGGGCTATATTCTGGACGAGGTGCTGGAGGAAGGAGAAGCGGCAGAGTCGGTGTACAGTCTGTTGAAGTGTTCCGGTTTCGCACTCCAGTATGTGCCTTTAAAGGCTGGAAAGAGCAGCGAGGGGTGCGAAAGGAACGCCAAGTGGAGAATTGTTGTGAACGAAACCATAGAGATTGACGAGTTATGATACCAGAGCGATATATTACGGAATGGAGTGAGCAGGCCCCATGGGTGGTGAATAAATTCATCGAACAGGATTTGTTAGTCTGCCGTGCATTAGTGTCTATTTATAGCGATGCATTTCTTGCAGAGCATCTGGCGTTCAGAGGTGGCACAGCATTGGGTAAGTTGTATCTGAAGCCGCAGCCCAGATACTCGGAGGACATCGACCTGGTACAAGTGAAGGCAGAATCCATCAAGGAGACGATAGACCATCTAAGGGATGCGTTGGCTTGGCTGGGCGAGCCAGTTGTGAAGCAGAAGAAGCACAATAACACGCTGGTGTTCAAGGTGCAACCAACGGATATAGATGCGGGCGAAATTCACCTGAAGGTGGAGATTAACTGCAAGGAGCATTTCTCGGTATATATCAGCGGAGAAAAGGACGTGATTTGTTTGACCTGTGGAAGATACTTTCAATGCAGCCTGAGTTGGATAAGGGGAAAGTGATGGAATGCTATGAGCGGTATCTGGGCTTCACAGTTTCTCACTTGCCAACATACAAAGAGTTTTTGTTGAATATGGACGGGAAACTACAGGATGATGAATTCTTGGCTGACACGGAAATGATTCTTGGGCCACAGGTGGAGTATGACCCACAGGTGGCGTGGGAAAAGGTGAAAGCAGAGTTGGTGGAGAGGCTTAAGATTATCAACTGTTACTTGTAATGACGAATTAATCCAAATTACGTATCCATACAGTTTGATCAACTACTCCAGGCCTTGGTGCCGCTGTTGAGGCATTGAATCAAGTGAATTACAATGGTTTGCCTATTGGTTTAGGTTATGCTGTGGCTTATCCGTTTGGTATAGTAGGAATACTGCTGTGCTTTATTATTTTTAAGTTTATATTCCGCATCGACCTTGAAAAGGAGAACGAGGCGCTGAAATGTCAGGCGGAAGAGGCGGCAGAGGATATTTCAAAGATGACTATCAAGGTAACCAACCGTTCTCTTGATGGAAAGACGGTGGAACACTGCGTTAAGCTGATTGGAAGAAAATATGTAGTTTCCCGCATATTTCAATACTTATAGGACGTTTTGGCTACAAGGCCAAACTTATATCATACACCACTCACAGAGCAAACCTGATGCTGCGTGAAATGGGTATAAGTTTGTTCCTTGCGAGTGTGGGTATTAGTGCCGGAGGTCAGTTCCTGGATACTATTGTGCATGGCGACGGCTTGCTATGGGTGGGCTACGGTGCCATTATCACCATGATACCTGCAGTTATAATAACTGTGGTGGCTCGTAAGTTCCGCAAGCTGAATTATGGTACTATTATGGGGCTTATAGCAGGTTCAACCACTAACCCTTCTGCACTGGCGTATGCTAATCAAACAGCCGGTAATGACACTCCTGCCGTGGCATACTCCACGGTATATCCTCTTACAATGTTCCTGCGCATAGTGATAGCTCAGCTGCTGATACTTATTATGGTGAGTTGAGGGTTTGTGCTATTTTGAGATTAACTGTTGCAGTCTTATCATATCATCACGGTATTGGGCTGCTTGCAGGAAGTCCATCTTCTTGGAGGCTTCAAGCATCTGCTTCTTTAGTTTGTCAATGCCTTTCTGCAGTTCCTCTTTTGTTTTGTACCCCGATGCCACGTCAGCGGCTATTAATAATGGTGAATCGGTTAATCGGTGAATCGGTGAATCGAATGGTATGATGGTTGTTTCAGATGAGATCTTTGCAAGGGGTGAGGCACCGTTACTGAACGCTGACTTAGGTGTTATGCCGTGTGCCTCATTGTAAGCCTTCTGTTTGGCACGACGGCGGTTGGTTTCATCTATTGTCTGCCGCATACTGTCAGTTATTTTGTCGGCATACATAATTGCCACACCGTTCACATTTCTTGCCGCACGTCCGACTGTTTGAGTCAGAGAGCGGTGAGAACGCAGAAAACCCTCTTTGTCAGCGTCAAGAATAGCCACTAATGACACCTGTGGCAGGTCTAACCCTTCACGCAGCAGGTTCACACCAATAAGCACGTCATAAATGCCGGCACGCAGGTCATTGAGAATCTGCACTCGCTCAAGTGTGTCAATATCAGAGTGGATATAGTTACAGCGGACTCCGTTTTTCAGAAGAAACTCAGTAAGTTCCTCCGCCATACGTTTTGTTAGTGTTGTCACAAGCACGCGCTCATCTCTCTCCGTACGCAGGGCAATCTCCTCAAGCAGGTCATCCATCTGGTTCTTGCTTGGTCTCACAATAATCTCAGGGTCAAGTAGTCCAGTGGGTCGTATGACCTGCTCCACAACAACACCTCCTGACTTATCCAACTCATAGTCATCGGGGGTGGCGCTCACATAGATGGTCTGTTTCTCTTTGCCCTCAAACTCCTCAAATTTGAGCGGACGGTTGTCCATTGCGGCGGGCAGACGGAATCCATACTCCACAAGATTCTTCTTGCGAGCCTTGTCACCACCGTACATTGCGTGAATCTGCGGTACAGTCACGTGGCTCTCATCTATGACCATAAGAAAATCATCGGGGAAGAAATCCATAAGACAAAATGGGGGAGTGCCTGGCTCACGTCCGTCAAAATAGCGGGAATAGTTCTCAATACCAGAGCAGTAGCCTAGCTCCCGTATCATCTCAAGGTCGTATGTGGTGCGTTCCAGAAGCCGTTTTGCCTCATACTCCTTGCCTATTGACTGCATATACTCAACCTGTTTGCCAAGGTCAATCTCAATCTCCCCGATGGCACGGTCTGTATTCTCCTTAGTGGTTACGAATATATTTGCGGGGGCTATGTTGTAACTCTTTAGTATCTCTAATGTGTTCAGAGTAAAGCAATCCAGCATCTCAATGGAGTCAATTTCATCGTCCCAGAACACAATGCGTATTATGGCATCAGTGAAAGCGAGCCAAATATCCACGGTGTCACCCTTGACACGGAACTTTCCTCGCCCGAACTCAATCTCATTGCGTGTGTACATTGCCCGCACCAAACGGCGTAGCAGTTCATCACGGCTTATTTTCATTCCCTGCTCTATCTCAATGGTGTTCTTAGTGAAATCCTCTGGATTCCCTATACCATAGATGCAACTTACAGATGAGACCACTATGACATCTTTGCGTCCTGAGAGAAGAGCCTGAATGGCGGAGAGCCTAAGACGGTCAATCTCCTCATTTATGGCAAGGTCTTTCTCAATATAAGTGTCAGTTAGCGGCAGGTAAGCCTCAGGTTGATAGTAGTCATAGTATGAGACAAAATATTCAACCGCATTATCGGGGAAGAAACTTTTGAACTCACTGTAGAGTTGTGCCGCAAGCGTCTTGTTGTGGCTTAAAACAAGTGTGGGGCGGTTAACGTTCTGAATTACATTGGCAATGGTGAATGTCTTGCCTGAGCCGGTCACGCCAAGCAGAGTCTGATGCCTGTCGCCACGAAATACGCCGTCGGTCAGTTGCTCAATGGCATCAACCTGGTCACCGGTAGGCTTATATTCAGATGCTAACGCAAAACCTCTCACTATATATGTGAAATGCCTTTATTATTTATTAATGAGGTACATAACAATCCACATTATAAGGTATGCCCAAATACCTATGGTGCCCAAAATAGCCAGCACTACAAAAATAATACGTGTTAATTTGATGTCAATACCTAAAAATTCAGCTATACCGGCACATACACCACCAATTACTTTGTTTGAAGATAATTTCAATTGTCCCATTTCAAAAAAAGTTTTTAATGTCTAAATAGGTTATAACGGTGCAAATGTAAGGAATTTATAGAAAAATATGTAACTTTGTCTGTTAAAAATTTTGATTATGATTTGGAATGAAACTGCCGAGTGTATGTCACGTGATGAGCGTACAGAGTTACAAGGCAAAAGATTCAGAGCGGTTGTAGAGAGAGTCTATTTTAACTGTGAGCCGTACCGTAAGCGTATGCAGCAGGCAGGAGTGACTCCTGGAGATATAAACTCACTTGAAGACATTGTAAAGTTGCCATTCACCTGCAAACAGGATTTGAGAGATTACTACCCGTTCGGGTTGCTCTCTTCCCCGATGTCAGAGATTGTACGAATCCACGCCTCATCAGGCACAACAGGAAAGCCTATTGTTGTAGGATATACAAGGAATGATTTGGGCATTTGGCACGAGGTAGGCGCTCGTTGTCTGTCCGCTTACGGACTTGGAAAGAATGATGTGGTGCAAGTATCATACGGATACGGTCTCTTTACAGGAGGTCTGGGTGTTCACGGCGCTGTAGAGACAATAGGAGGAACAGTTGTCCCTATGTCATCGGGGAATACAGACAAACAGATACTTATGCTGCGTGATATGGGTGTTAAAGCACTATGCTGCACACCATCATACGCACTTCACCTTGCAGAATGTATTGAGCGTTCAGGCATTCCACGTTCAGAGTTTCAACTGAAGATTGGAATATTCGGAGCAGAGCCTTGGACAGAACAGATGCGCCGTGAGATAGAGCAGCGTCTGGGTGTCAAGGCGTTTGACATATATGGACTTACAGAGATTACGGGTCCTGGTGTCGGACACGAATGTGAATTCCAGTGCGGCACACACATTAATGAAGATCACTTCTATCCGGAGATAGTCAATCCTGAGACAGGTGAGCCTGTGTCGCCGGGAAAGGTTGGAGAGTTGGTATTCACCACACTTACAAAAGAGGGTATGCCGCTTATCCGTTTCCGTACCCACGACCTCACAAAACTCAATTATGACAAGTGTGACTGCGGTCGAACATCGGTACGTATGTCCAAGATTATGGGACGCTGTGATGATATGCTTATCATACGTGGCGTAAACGTATTCCCGTCACAGATAGAGTCTGTCATACTTGAGACTGAGGAGTTTGAGCCACACTTCTTCATAACTGTTGACCGTGTGAACAACACAGATACATTTGAGATAAAGGTGGAGGTTAAGGAACAGTTCTACACCGATGACATATCAGGAATGCTTAAACTTCAAAAGAAGTTGGCGAGCCGCATTCAGAGCGTTGTAGGTCTGAATCCTACAATACGCCTTGTTGAGCCGCGCTCATTGCAACGTAGTGAGGGTAAAGAGAAGAGGGTGCTGGATAAGAGAATGTTTACAAATTAAGGCGAAGCCTTAATTTTAGTGAATAGTGAATTCTTGGAGTAGCGAGAGGAGAACAAGTTTACTTGTTATCCCGAGTCACGAACAAGAATCATTAAACGAAGTTTAATAATAGTTAACGAATCACCATAATAATTATGACTACAAAACAATTATCAGTATTTTTAGAGAATAAGACAGGCAGGCTTAATGATGTTACCAAAATTCTTGCAAAGGCAAATATAAATATGCGTGCGTTCTCTGTGGCGGATAGTGCTGATTTTGGCATTCTGCGTCTTTTGGTTGATGATACGGAGAAGGCAAAGGAGGAACTTAGAAAAAATGGTTTTGCGGTCTCTGTAACAGATATTATAGGCATTAAGATGGCAAATAAGCCAGGCACTCTGAATAAGATTTTAGATATTCTTGCAGAGGCAAAGGTCTATATTGAATATATGTACGCATATTCAGACAGCGATAAAGCCATTACAGCCATCAAACCAGATGATATGGAGAAAGCTGTAAAAGTTATTTCAGAAAACAATATTGTTATGTTGTAATAATGAGGACTATTTTAGTAACCAACGATGATGGCATTACCGCTAAGGGCTTGAATTGTCTTGTTGAGGCAATCAAAGGTTTGGGCAATATTGTTGTGGTGGCTCCGGACGGACCTCGTTCAGCGCAGTCAAAGGCAATAACCGTTACCACACCGCTCAGATATTGGAAACAGTACACCAATGGCAATCTTACAATGTACAGATGCAATGGCACACCGTGTGACTGCGTTAAGATAGGAATGTACTCTATTCTTGACAGAAAACCTGATTTGCTTGTTGCAGGAATAAACCACGGTACAAATTCATCAATAAATGTAATTTATTCAGGTACTATGGGGGCGGCACTTGAAGGGTGCGCTGAGGGGATACCTTCAATGGGCTTGTCATTATGTTCATACGACCAGAACGCTGATATGACAGAGGCTGTAAATCACTCTGTAAAACTTATTAAGAAAGTATTGGAGGATGGCTTGCCTACAGGAATTTGCCTGAATGTTAATTTCCCTGAGGGAGAGATAAGAGGTGTGAGAGTAGTAAGGCAAAGTAGGGGCAGGTGGCAGGAACGCTTTGTGGAAGGCACAGACCCTGCGGGCAACAAATATTATTGGCTTACAGGTACGTTCAATAACTTTGAGCCCGATGCTGAGGATACAGATGAGGGAACTCTTAAGGCTGGTTATGCATCAATAGTTCCGTGCCATATAGATTTAACACATTATCAGAGTGTTGAAACCCTAAAAAGTTGGAATTATGACACCAAAAAAGTTTGACAACTTCTTCCTTGGTTTCGGACTTTGTCTGGTTATTCCATTTGTTCTTTTCGCTTTTACTTGGGAATCATTGTCAGGAATGGCGTTCCAAGATGTGGGGCATTGGATAAACCAACCCGTATTCCTTAATTATGTGATATTTTGTCAGATGCCAAGTTCACTTGTGCTTTTCTGGGGATACAAGACAGAGCGTTGGAAATTGTGTAAAGGCGGGGTGCTGGGTATTACACCATACCTGATGTTGTTGTTTTATCTGTTCTGTGAGTAGTGGACAGTGGACAGTTGACAGTGAATAAAGTTTTAGAAAAATTATGAAATACTATTTGATAGCGGGCGAGGCGTCAGGAGACCTTCATGGCAGCAATCTTATAAAATCACTTATAAAAGTTGACCCCGATGCTGAGTTCCGTTATTATGGTGGCGACAAGATGCTTGCGGAGGGAGGCTCACTTGTAAAGAACTACAAGGATACCGCCATTATGGGTTTTTTGCGTGTAGCGTTGAACGCAAGGAAAATAATCAGCAACTTTCAGGATTGTAAAAAGGACATTGAGGCGTATGCTCCTGATGTGCTGATACTTATAGATTATCCTGGTTTTAATCTTGAGATAGCCAAATATGCTAAAAGTGTTCTGAAACTTAAGATTATATACTACATACCGCCAAAGATATGGGCTTGGAAAGAGGGTAGGGTTGAGACCATAAAGAAGTATGTTGACAAGGTATATTGCATATTCCCGTTTGAGGTTGATTTCTACAAGAAACACGGTTTTGAGAATGTGGAGTATGTTGGAAATCCAAGTGTTCAAAGCGTGTCACAGGCAAACAAGGTAAAGAGAGAAGATTTCTTTATTGTAAATGAACTTGACTCGTCAAAGAAGATTGTGGCTGTGTTGCCAGGAAGCCGTAAACAGGAGATAGAGAAGACTATTCCTATCATTAACAAGTTGAATAAGAGTCTGTTTTCTGATTATCAGTTTGTTATTGCGGCTACAAGTGCGGTTGACCATAAACTGTATGACAAGGTCTCCCCTGATATAAAGGTTGTATGTGACCTTACATATCAGTTGCTCTCATTCTCAGATGCCGCAGTGGTTAATTCAGGTACCGCTACTCTTGAGACTGCACTCTTCGGTGTGCCTGAGGTTGTTGTCTATCCAATGTTTATGCCTGATTTGTTGTATAGGTTCGGACGCAAGTATCTGCTGCACGTTCCATACATATCTCTTGTAAATATAATTCTGCAAAGATACAGTGTCAAGGAGTTGGTTGCCGGCGGCTGTACTGTAGAGAGTGTTACACAGGCTCTTATTGAAATCACCACATCAGAGGAGTGCCGCACCACTATGAAGAGTGATTACAATGAATTAGCCACCATACTGGGTACAAATGTAGCCTCAGATGTGGTGGCTGAAAAATTATTGCTTCTGTAGCTAATCAGAATCTTACAGAATATGTCAGATATATCTGATTGCGTACATTGTGGTAACTCATAGGCGCAACAGAGAATGTAGGACCTACGGCGCTGTTGTCATTACCAATGAACTCATAATATTTACCATCATTAACCTGCCATATATATGCAATGTCAAGACTATGGCGTCCTATTCTGTAGCCTAAGCCTGCCGTAACGTTATATGAAGGACCGTAGTTTATGAAGTGGGTGTCAAAGCGTGTGTCAGTAGAGTAGTATAGTCTTGCCGCCTCCTCTTTCATAGGTGCAGTGGTATAACCACCGCCCAAACGAATTGACATCTCATCAATAGGTTTTACCTCAAGACCAAGACGGGCGGTGTGTGTGTCACAGAAGAAGTCTTTTGTCTGCTCATTCATTTGTGTGTTTACGCGTCCGTATGAATTTTTAATACTCATTCCTGAAACATTAGCCCACTCATATTCAATTCCAATGAAACCATATTTACCAAGCATGAATCCTATGCTACCCAATGCCTTCATAGGTCCGTTTATGTAACCGTTCTCGTATGATGTTGGTGTGCTAATTCCGTTGTTTATTCTCTCTCCTGTTATTGGATTTTTGAGGTCTGCTTGTACTGAACTATAGTTGCTGCTGTTCTCTCTATAGTAGGATGGTGTATGGTATGCACCACCAATCCTAAGCCAGTTTGTAGGGCGTACAATAAAGCCAACCTTATATGTGAATCCGGTACCCCTTGCATAAAGAGTGTTTGTAGTGTTCATTTTGCAACCATTAACAAATGTCTCTCCATAATCCTCAGTGCGACGGTAATCCATAAAGTCACATACAAAACTCATACCCAAATAGAATATGTCACTTACATTTCCTGCAAGACTTATGGCAAACTCATCAATATGACCGCGTTCAGTAAAGAATACATTATCCGTAACACCGCCTCCGCCTATGGCATCGTAGTATGACTTATATACGAACGGATTTTCAGTGCTTGTCTTTGGTTCATCAATGTCAGTTAACCAAGTTTTGTACCCAAGAATAGCTCTGTAACCTAATGTAGGGTCATTATATTTCTCCTTGTCAAGTTGTGCGTTGTCCATTCCGTGTGAATCACGGGCAAGGAACTGTGATTTTGAATAATCCTTTGAATGAGAGTAACTGCCGTTCTTGTCCATATTCTTCACTCTGTTATAGGAGGCTCCGAAACTTATGCCTATAAGTCCGTTGGTTTTTCCTCTTGAAGCGCCTACAGCCCACTGACCAACGTATGAAACATTCTCAAGGTTGGCGGTGGTGAAGACGTTCTTACCGCAGTTGCCAATGGTGTTGTTATTCCAATGCACATTAAGTGATGCGGTAATCTCTGATGAGCGGTAAATACCTATACCCGCAGGGTTATAGAACATTGTGGTGGCGTCACCGCCTAATGCTCCCATAGCACCTCCTACACCCACAAAACGTGCTGTACCGTTCAATTGAGTATTTGTAAAATTAAATGCGTCATAACTTGTGAATGACTGAGCCGTTGCTGTAAGCCCTGATAAAACTGCAATCAGAGCAAAAACATATTTCTGTTTCATATCCATAATCAATTTTTAATATCTGCTGCCGCCACTGCTTACCCCGGTGGAACCTCCACTACTGGTTCTGCCTCCTCCATAACTACCACCGCCATAACTGCTTCCACCATAACTGTTTCCGCTTCCGCCATAGCGACTTCCGCTTCCACCGTAGTTGTTGCTGTTTCCGTAACGGCTGCCAGAAGATGAACTTCCACTTGTGTTATATGAACTTCTGGTGGAACCGCTCTTTGACGGTGCCGTATTTGATGGAGCCGTTGTTGTAACGGAGCCGTATCTTGCAGCTCCTGAAGTGACATTGCTTGAAGGATTGTATGTTTGGCTTGATGAACTGCGTGTGCCACTGTTGCGTGAACCACCGCCACCTCCGTATGCGGCATTGTTTCTGCTACCGCCTCCTCCGTAAGTGGAGCCGCCACCTGGTGTATATCTGTGTCCGTCACTGTAAACGGCAGGTTTTACAGGATAAACCGGATAAGGACGTGGTGCCGGTGGATAGTATGGACCAGGACCGTAAGGATAGTATGGCCAAGGGCGATACCACGGGTTATACGGACGATACCAAGGGTCATAATACCAAGGGTCATACGGGCGATACCAAGGACGGTACCAACCTCCCCACCCAAGACCTATGCCTACGCCAACTCCAAGATAGACCACCTCATTCTTCTTGCCGCAGTTAGAGCAATTGTTGTTATTATTATTGTTGTAATAATAGTTATTTTGAATGAACACTTTTGTGGAGTCAGGAACCACATCGGGGTTATAATATTTAATTATCTGAGAGGTGTAAGTGAAATCCTGCATTGTGTCAACAGGATTAACACTGCCTTGGCTGTTTGATGAATAAAAACGGTTATATTCATCAATATCACGTGATGAGCCGCCGCTTTGCGTGGTGGTTGTGACTGTGGTAGTAGTTGTTGTGGTGGTTTTTGTCGTGGTTTTAGCGGACGGTGTGTAATATACATCATCATAAAAACTCTGGGCAGATAGACCACTTGTAAAGCAGAGTAGCAAAAAGATAATATTAAACTGTTTCATATAAATATTTTGTATTTTTGCCATCGGGTTCACACCAATGTACAAAGTTATATAAATTTTTAATAACAAAAGATATGCAGTATGTTAAAATTGCAATAGATGTCTCCACTATGCCTGATTATTTGATTGACGCCCTCACCTATTATCTCTCAGAGGCTGGTTGTAACTCTTTTGAAACCTCAGAAGAGGGAGGCGGCAAAACTCTGTCGGCTTTCATTGATAAGACGTTTTTCCCAAATGAAAGTTTAACAGAGGCGTTGGCAGGCTATGAATTCAAAACGGAATTATTGCCTGACAAGGATTGGAATGAGGAGTGGGAACGCAACTCATTCAAGCCAGTGGTGGTTGATTCAAGGTGTTGTGTATGCAGTTCCTTGCATACTGAATTGCCAGAGACGGAGTATCGCATATTGGTTAACCCTAAGATGGCTTTCGGCTCAGGCTCTCACCAAACCACCGATATGATGCTATCATGGATATTGGATGAGGATATGAAAGGCAGGCGTGTGCTTGATATGGGGTGCGGTACCGCCGTGCTTGGAATACTTGCCGCTAAACGTGGTGCATCTCAGGTTACGGGCATTGATATTGATGAGTGGAGCGTGCGTAACGCCGCTGAGAATATGGCTCTCAACGGAGTGGATATGGAGGTGGAACTTGGTGATGCCACAACCATCGGGGAACGCAAGTTTGACACTATTCTCGCCAACATAAACCTGAATATCTTAAAAGCAGATATACCTTTATATGCGGCGGCTCTTAACCCCGATGGCTCAATATTTATGAGCGGATATTACAAGGATGATTTGCCATCACTTGTAGAGCGTGCCGCTGAGTTTGGTCTGACACTTGCGGGTGTCAAGGAAAAGGATAGTTGGTGTGCCGCTAAATTCATTAAAGGGTAGATTTTTGTAAAAAATCCTAAAAATCAGAAAATTTCTCTTTTCTCCTTTCTCCTTTCTAATTTATTTACTATCTTTGCACCGCTTTTTGTAAGAAAGCACTATGATGGCGGGATAGCTCAGTTGGTTAGAGCGTCGGATTCATAACCCGGAGGTCTCGAGTTCAATTCTCGATCCCGCTACGAGCAAAAAAGGACTTCAAGGTCCTTTTTTTATTTTTGTGTGACTGCACTTTTAGTTACAAAAATTGTCATAAAAGTATAATTCTGATAATCAGTGAGTTATGTGGATTTTTATTTGCTTGGCAGAGATATATACCTTATCTTTGCAAAGTGAATTATAACCGCTAAACTATGAAAACATATAATGTGCGTGGCAGATGTGTGGTGCTGGATAGAGATTTGGCAAGTGCGTTTGGAGTAGAGACCAAACTTATAAAATGAAATGTGAAGAGACATCCTGAGCTCTTCATTAGTGATGAATTTGTCTTTGAAATGACAGCAGAAGAATGTTTGAGGTGTCTGCCTGATGTGAACCCCAGAAGTTGGACAGCAAATTTATAAAAATTTTTTAACAACATAAAGTTCTATATTGTACTGGGCTCTTTCCATGTAATTTTAGTTTAATTCTCTGATTATTATAGTATT
>JAZLIE010000133.1:0-26999 GCA_045617165.1 Candidatus Enterocola sp.
TAGGTGATGAGGCAATGTTTAATGAGATAGCCGCAAGCGCCGTCACAGAGATAAATGCCTTTATAGAGAGGGGGAGACTAAGCACCCTTATTGAAGAGATAGATGTACCAAGCGCCCTTCTGTGGTTCATCTGGGCGGTACAGCAATACGCCGCCATAAATAAAGAAGAGGCCTTGAACCTCTATAAAAAGGTGGTACTCAACATAATAGATTTCATAATAGCCCAAAAGCACCCTAATATAACATACCGTGAGAACGGGTTGCTTTACGTAGTGGGCAGAGAGAAACCCGCCACATGGATGAACGCTGTTGAGGACGGCAAGCCCATAACCCCTCGTACAGGCTATGTGGTTGAGATAAACGCACTTTGGTATAACGCCCTCTCATTTGCCGCTGAGATATCCCACCCCGATGACAAAAAATACATAGCCATACTAAAGAAGGCGCAACCAGCCTTCATAGGGGTATTCTGGAACGGAATATACCTCTATGACTATGTGGAGGGCTTCTATAAAGATGTGGAGGTGCGTCCTAATATGATATATGCGGCATCACTGCCATACTCACCACTTGACAAGTTCCAACAAAAGTCGGTGCTTGACATTTGCACTAAGGAACTACTCACAACCAAGGGACTTCGCAGCCTTAGCCCAAAGAGCGGAGGCTACCGTCCAAACTATGTGGGAGGAATGAAAGAGCGTAACCGCAACTACCATAACGGACCCGTATGGCCATTCCTTACGGGAGCATACTGTGACCTCTACCTAAAGGTACACAAGGCGGGAGGCGTGTCATTTATAGAGCGTCTTATGATAGGAATGGAGGCGGAGATGAAGAAATTGTGTGTAGGCACGCTATCAGAACTCTTTGACGGCAATCCGCCGTACAAAGGACACGGAGCAATGTCATACGCCCCGACAGTGGCGGAGACGCTGAGAACGCTAATTCAAATAAAGGAGAAATGAAAAAGGAGAAATGAGAAAGGAGAAATAAAAGTTAAAAAAGAAAAGTTAAAAGTTATAAATAGCACTGTTATGGAGCAACGTTAGTTGCGACTAAGCCACTCCCCAAGGGAGGGGTTTGGGGAGGGGTAAGAGAAGGAATTTTAACTTTTACGAGCCGATAGGCGAAGTTAAAAAGTGAGAGAATGAAATGAACGAACCTCATAGAAAAGGAAAATCAAACATTAGTGTTTCATATTTTCCTTTCTAAAAAAGTAACAAAGAGCAAAATGAAAAAAAGGAAAATATGAAAGCACTAATGTTTGGGTGGGAGTTCCCGCCGCACATACTTGGCGGATTAGGAACGGCGAGTTACGGACTCACCCGTGGAATGGCTGCGCAAGATGACCTTGAAATCACCTTTGTCATACCAAAGCCATACGGAGATGAGGACCAGAGCTTTGCCAAGATAATAGGAGCATGTGCCGTGCCTGTGGTATGGAAGGAGACATCGTGGGAGAGAGTGAATGAGTGCGTAGGGCACATAATGCACCCCGATGAGTTCTTCTATTACCGTGACCACATACGCTATGATTTCAGCCGTATATGGACTAATGATATAGGCTGTATAGAGTTCTCAGGACGTTACCCTGATAACCTTGTGCAGGAGATAGGCAACTATGAGGCGGTGGCAGGCGTACTTGCCCACTCATTGCAGTTTGACGTAATACATTCCCACGACTGGCTCACCTATCCGGCGGGCATATTCGCCAAACAGATTTCAGGCAAGCCGCTTGTAATCCACGTGCACGCCACAGACTTTGACCGCAGTCGTGGAAACGTGAACCCAACCGTCTATGGCATTGAACGCCGTGGAATGGACATTGCAGACCACATAATATGCGTCAGCAACCTCACCCGCCAGACCGTAATTGAGAAATATGGTCAGAACCCCGATAAGGTAAGCACCGTACATAACGCCGTTGACCCCATACCAAACGCTGAGCGATTCCAGAAAACGCCACGAAAAGACAAACTTGTCACTTTCCTTGGGCGTATAACTATGCAGAAGGGACCCGAGTACTTTGTTGAGGCGGCGAGCCGTGTCCTTGCCCGGACTAAGAACGTGCGTTTTGTAATGGCAGGCAGCGGAGATATGATGAACGCAATGATAGACCTTGTGGCAAGTCGTGGAATAGCAGACCGCTTCCACTTCCCGGGATTTCTTAAAGGAGACCAGGTACACCAGATGCTGGCTGACTCCGATGTCTATATAATGCCCTCAGTATCAGAACCTTTTGGAATATCACCCCTTGAGGCTATGCAGGTAGGCACCCCGTCAATAATATCAAAACAGTCTGGCTGCGCTGAGATTCTTGACCACGCCATAAAGACAGACTATTGGGATATAGACGCAATGGCAGACGCCATCTACTCCATAGTGGAGTACCCGGCAATATATAAAACCCTAAGTGAGGAAGGACGCAAAGAGGTCAACGCCATCACATGGGACAAAGCAGGACTTAAAGTCCGCAGAATATATGATAGTGTAATTAATAAATGAGAAACATTTCTTCTTTCTTCTTTCTTCTTTCTCCTTTAATAAATAAAAGCAATTATGAAACGTATAAATTTTATCTTCCAACTCCACACTCCGTACGTGTTAAGGCGTTACCGTTTTTTTGAGATAGGTAATGACCATTACTATTATGATGATTTTGCAACAGAAGCAAGAATCTGTGACCTTGCACAGCGTTCATACCTGCCTGCAAACGCAATTATCCGTGACCTTATAAAGAACTCAGACATAGAGTTCAAGTGCGCTTTCTCAATATCAGGGTCTACAATTGAGCAACTTGAGATGTACGCCCCTGAGGTTATTGACAGTTTCAAGGAACTTGCCGACACAGGTAAGGTTGAGTTCCTTGCCGAGCCATACGGACACTCAATCGCCTCACTCTACAATGACAAGGAGTTTGAGTTGCAGATAAAGCGTCACGCAGATAAGATAAAGGAACTCTTTGGTAAGAAACCCACTGCGTTCCTGAATACAGAACTCATTTACAATGATGAGGTGGCGGAGAAAATCTCAAGAGCAGGCTATAACACCATACTTCTTGAGGGAGCCAAACACGTACTTGGCTGGAAGAGTCCTAACTACGTATATTCACACCCATACCTGCCAAAGGTAAGACTGCTGGCACGTAACTTCCCAATGAGTAACCATATTCCGTTCCAATTCTCAGATACAGCGTGGAGTGAGTATCCTCTGACTGCCGATAAATTCACACAGTGGATTGCCGATGCGCCACAAGAGGAGGAGGTGTTCAATATATGGCTTGGATATGAGGCATTTGGAATAATACAACAGGCATACACTGGCATATTTGAGTTCCTGAGGGCGTTGCCAAGTCAGGCAGCTCAGCGCGGAATAGGCTTCACCACACCATCAGAGGCGGCAAAAACAGCACCTGTAGCCACACTTACCGCAAACAACCCAATATCGTGGAGCGGAGAGGAGAAAGATGTATCACCTTGGTGCGGGAATCAACTGCAAGAGGAGGCTTTGAATAAACTCTACAGCGTGGCTGAGCGTGTTAATATGTGTAAGGAGAAGGCGTTGAAACATGATTGGCTCATTATACAAGACACTGATTATCTACGTTATATGAGTTTCAAAGATGCGTGGGGAACAAACTTCGGCTCACCGTATGAGGCGTTCACAAACTATATGAACATAGTGGCTGATTTCCTTATGCGTGTTGATTCAGAGTACCCCACATCAATTGAGAATGAGGAACTCAACGCGCTCCTTAAGACCATAAATGACCAAGAGGAGACAATAAGCCAACTTGAGAAGAGACTAAGCAGGAAAAACAAAGCAAAATAAGATATGTTTGAGCAACTGACACCAAAAGACCTTGAGCAGATAGCGGAGCGTGGCATCTCAGAGATAAAGATGCGCACTCAGTTTGAGAACCTTGAAAAAGGATTTCCGTTCGCAGACATATATGATGCCGCAACAGTAGGTAACGGTATTATGAAACCTACACAGTATGAGATAGACACCTGCCTTAAAATTTTTGAGCAGACCAAAGATGACTATACCATACTGAAGTTTGTGCCGTCATCAGGAGCGGCGTCACGTATGTTCAAGGATTTGGTTAAGTTCTCACTTGCAGGCAATGAGCATATAAATGAGTTCCCTGAGATAAAGCGTTCACTTGACAACATTGTAAAGTTCGCCTTCTATGACAAACTAAGGAGCAAGATGCGCAAGGCGGGGCTTGCTGAGCCGGGCACACTTGTAGCGCAAGGAGACTACAAGAGCGTAGCGGACTACATATTAGGAGAGGCAGGGCTCGGCTACCAGAACAAGCCAAAGGCAATGCTCGCATTCCATAAATATGGAGAGGAGGTGCGCACCCCGTTTGAGGAGCATTTGGTTGAGGGTGCCACATACGCCGCAGATATAAATAAGGTGGTGCATCTGCACTTCACCATATCAGCGGAGCACCGTAAGATGTTTGAGGAGAAGATTAAGATGGTGGTTCCAAAGTATGAGGCGCGTTACGGCGTAAAGTATGACATAACCCTCTCAGAGCAGAAACCCAAGACAGATATGGTGGCAATAGACAAGGCTACGGGCAAGTTGGTTCGTAACCCCGATGGCTCACTCCTCTTCCGTCCGGGCGGACACGGAGCCCTTATAGAGAACCTGAATGACTGCAAAGAGGATATAATCTTCATAAAGAACATAGACAACGTAACCGTTGACCGCCTTAAAGATGACACCTACACCTATAAGAAATTCCTTGCCGGACTCCTTATAAACCTCAAGACAGAGACAGAAGAGGCGCTTGAGGCACTTGACAGCCTCTCAATTGACACATACCGACTTGCCCAGATAGAGGCTTTTGCCGCCTCAATGCTGCAAATTAAGGTAGACATAACATACTTCGCCCTCTCACTGCGTGAGAAAGTGGCGTTCTGGCATCAGAAACTGAACCGACCCATACGTGTGTGCGGAATGGTAAGGAATGACGGCGAGCCAGGCGGCGGACCATATTGGGTAAGGAACGCCAAGGGAGAGACAAGCCTTCAGATAATAGAGTCATCACAAATTGACTTTGGCAACAGATTCCAGGTAGAGTTGGTACAGAAATCATCACACTTCAACCCAGTTGACCTTGTATGCTCAGTTAAGAACTATCGTGGAAATAAGTTTAATCTTAATAACTATATTGACCGTCTCACAGGCTTTATTTCATCAAAGAGTCAGAATGGCATAGATATGAAGATACAGGAGCGTCCCGGACTCTGGAACGGAGCAATGGCAAATTGGATTACAGTATTTGTAGAGGTTCCACCCAGCACATTCACTCCGGTAAAAACACTTGTAGATTTGCTTAGACCAGAGCATCAATAAGAAAGGAGAAAGAAGAAAGAAGAAAGGAGACTGTGGAACTGACTGAAGGTAAATGTTCCTCCCCTGGAGGGGACCTTTACAACTCCGTTGTGAATTTTGTCGTGACTCGGCATAATCCAAGTAAACTTGGCTTCTGCCCTCGCTACTCCAAAATTTCTCATTTCTCATTTCTCCTTTTTTTCTCGCCTGCAATGAGTACAGCAGAAACATATATGCGCCGTTGTTTTCAACTTGCACGGTTGGGAGCTGGCATGACAGCCCCTAATCCTATGGTGGGTTGCGTGGTTGTAGCCCCTGACGGCAGAGTGATAGGGGAGGGCTGGCACCGCTGTTACGGCGGTTGGCACGCAGAGGTGAACGCCCTTGACAGCGTTAAGGAGCGTCATCTGCTCAGTGAGTCCACACTCTATGTAAACCTTGAGCCGTGCAGCCACTACGGCAAAACCCCGCCTTGCTCACTACGCATAATAAAAGAGGGTGTGAAAAAAGTTTTCATATCAAACACCGACCCCAACCCTCAGGTCAGCGGACAAGGCATAAAAATGTTAAGAGAGGCAGGCATAGAGGTGGAGACAGGCGTGCTTGAGAGTGAGGGCTGGCATCTGAACCGTCGTTTCTTCACTTTCCACACCAAGCACCGTCCCTACATAATACTTAAGTGGGCGCAGACCAGTGACGGATTCCTTGATGCCTTTGACTCCAAACCAATTCGCATATCATCTGACATCACAAAGGCTTTAGTACATAAAATGCGTGCTGAGAATCAAGCTATTATGGTGGGTACAACAACCGCCGTTAAAGATAATCCGCACCTTAACACGCGTCGCTACTACGGGCAGAACCCCACAAGAGTTGTCTTTGACAAGAGCGGCAGAATACCAGCCACCCACAGAATATTTGACAATTCAGCCCCAACCATAGTCATAAAAGAGGAGATGTCACCCGCCTGTATCGGGGCGTTATTATATGAGAAAGGCATTCAGAGTATAATAGTTGAGGGTGGCAGAAACACACTTGACCGCTTCATAAAAGCAGGGTTCTATGATGAGGTGCAGATAGAGGTGGGACCTGAGTCTTGCCACACAGGCACTCCCGCCCCTGAAATTAAAATACCTGAAAAAGGTGAGGAGATTACCTTTTTTGGAAAGCATAAAATTATTACCTTTGCACATTATCAGTGACAAATGAATTCTTGGAGTAGCGAGAGGAGAGTGAGTTTACTCACTATCCCGAGTCACGAACAAGAATCACAAAACGAAGTTTTGTAAAAAAGAAAAAATAAAAGTGAGGAATTTAAGGAATTTGATAATTGCGGTTATGGTAGCAGTGCCTACACTGCTGTACGCTACACGTAGCCCGTTTGATGGTGCCACAGAGATGCTCTACTCTGAGGCTACAGATTTTTTTGAAGGTAAGAACTATCTGGCGTCCATACGCTACTATAAAGATTTTCTTAAATACAAGCCGTCAAATGTGACCCCTGATGATGAGCGGGTGAGAATTGCGGAGCGTAACATAGCCCTTGCTGCATACATTCTTCGCCAGGATGACGCCTACACACTGCTTGAGAGTTACAAGCAGAAGTACCCCTACACTGATAACGCTGAGCAGATTGAACTCTACTTAGGAGTTCTTGATTTTGAACGGGGCAAGTACAAACCGGCACTCCGTCGCCTTGAGAAGGTAAAGTCAGAGAACCTTGAGGGTGAGGAGTTCAACCAACTGCTCTTCTATCGTGGTTACTGCTACATACAGCAAGGCAAGTATGAGAAGGCAAGTTTTGAACTCTCAGGACTGCTTAAGCAGAACGAAAACAAATATACAATGCCGGCACACTACTACTACGGCTACAGTCAGTTCTACCAAGAGAACTACAAGACTGCCCTCACTCACCTATTAGTGGTTCAAAATGAAAAAGATTTTAAAACCACAACCCCATACCTTATATGTGAGTGCCATTACCATCTTGGAGATTGTGAAAAGGCTGTGGCAATGGGAGAGGAACTCATAAAGAGCAATCCAAAAGGTAAGTACGTGCTGAATCTGAGACACAGCATAGCCTCATGCCAATTCAAGAACAAACAGTATGCTGAGGCGCTTGAGAACCTAACAGAGTATAAGAAAGGCAAGGGCAGACTGCAGCGTGAGGATTTCTATATGCTTGGAATCTGCTATTTTAAGCAAGAGAACGCAAAAGAGGCTATAAACTATCTTACAAAAGTAATAAAACCAAATGACAAACTAAGCCAGAACAGTTATTTCCACATAGCAATGGCATATCTGAGCCTTGGAGACAAGAAACAGGCACGTATGGCGTTTGAGAGTGCCTCCCGCTTTGACTTTGACAAGGCTATAAGTTGTGACGCCCTATATAACTACGCCCTCATAACCTATGAACTCTCCTACGCACCGTTCAATGAGAGCGTATCGGCCTTTGAACGTTTCCTTAAGGAGTATCCAGAGTCACCATACTGCGGAAAGGTGTATGAGTACCTTACAAACGTATACCTCACCACCAAGAACTATCAGGCTGCGTATGAGTCCATTCAGAACATAGAACGCAAGACCCCGGCGGTACTTGAGGCTGAGGAGCGAGTTCTCTTTGGAATGGGAACCACACAAATAGCAAACCGCAGGTACGCTCAGGCGGCTGAGAGTTTCAGTAAAATAATTAACGGTAAGAGTTGTAACCCCGACCTTGCCGCCCGTGCCCGTTTCTGGTATGGAGAGTGCCTTTACCGTCAGGGCAAGTACCCCGATGCCATAACATCATTCAAAGAGTACATGAACAAGACCACCTCAAATACACAAGAAGAGTACGCCTACGCCCACTATAATTTAGGCTACTCATATATGAAGAGCGGAGACAAGAGTGAGTCAGTCACTTGGTTCCGCAAGTTCACAATGCTTGAGAATACAGACAAACAGATGCTTGCCGACGCCTATAACCGCATAGGAGACAACTACTTTACAGAACGCAGGTTTGCTGAGGCTAAGAGTGCCTACACAAAGGCGGGAGCGGTTGCCGACAAAGTTGCCGGAGCCGACTACGCACTCTATCAAACAGCACTCATAGATGGACTTCAGAAAGAGTACGCCACTAAAATAGAGACACTCAACACACTGCTTACAAAGTACCCCGCAAGTTCGTGGGCAGATGACGCACTCTTTGAGAAAGGCAAGAGTTATGTGGCAATAGGGGAGAATGACAAAGCCATAGAGACATTCAAGAGCATAGCGGCTAAATATGATAATAACAACCCAATAGTACGTCAGTCAAAACTTCAGATAGCAATGCTCTACTATAACACAGGTGCGGTTGACAGTGCCGTGGAGATGTACAAGGAGGTAGCAAAGCAGTACGCCGGCACAGAGGAGTCACAAACCTCACTTGAGACACTTGAGAATATTATGGTGGAGTCAAACCGTGTTTCAGAGTACACGTCGCTTGCCAAGACACTTGACGGCAAAAAAGGAGTAAGCATAAACATTAAGGAGGACTCACTCACATACAAGGCAGCTGAGAAGAGTTACTTCCGTGATGAATTTGCCGCCGCCGCTGAGAGTTTTACCACATACCTTGATAAATATCCGGGAGGCAAGTACTCAACACTTGCCACATACTACCGTGCAAACTGCTACTACCGTTTAGGAGAGCGCGCTGAGGCACTTGCGGCATATCAGGCACTTGCCTCTGACCCGTCAAACCCAAACAAAGAGTTCACATACCAGCGTCTGCTTGAACTCTCATATGAGCGTCAGGCATACACAGCCACAGTAACAGCCGCCACAGAGGTGCTTTCAAAAGCAACTGACGCAGAACTTATAGCCGACGCCAAATACAAGCGTATGAAATCAAACATAGAACTTGGTAACAGTGCCCTTGATGACATAAATGACCTACGACATGACACCCGCACAGCATACGGAGCCGAGGCTGAGTACTACTACACGCAGTACCTCTATGACAGTAAAGATTATGAGGCGGCAGAAAAGGAAGTCTTCTCATTCATAGATAAAGGCACCCCGCACTCATATTGGCTTGCCAAAGCCTTCTTAGTACTTGCAGACAGTTACATAGCCCGTGAGAACTACTTTGACGCCCGTCAGTATCTGCTCAGCCTTCAAGAGAACTACACCCCCGCCCCTGATGATATAACAGATGCCATAAACCTGAGACTGAATATAATTAATATGAAAGAGGAGTCCACCACCCCCGTCATTCTGAGCGATAGCGAAGAATCTAACTTTTAACTTTCAATTTTCAATTATAACTAAAGTAACAATGCCTTACAAATATCTAATCCTAATATTATCCCTTTCCCCGCTCATAGCCTTTGCTGAGGATGACTCAATGACCCGTAATGTAACAGTTGAGAGGGATTATAACCCCGTTACCATAGATGCAAAGAAGATAAGCCCCGTACCAACCAAAGAGGATTTAAATCCAGAGAAACCAGAGGTTACATACTCCACCTGGAGCAGTGCTGAGCATGTTGAGATAAAGAACGGAGAGGCAAAGGCAGACCGCTTTAGCGGTGATGTGGAGAATGACAGCAAGAAAGGCGTTGCAAAGATAGGGTTAGGCTTCTATTGGCAGACCCTTGCGGAGCTATACTATCCACTGCTTAAAGGAGATGACTACCTTTTTGAACTAAATCTAAAGCATAAGGGAAATTTCAGCCATAACACCCTTACTGATGGCACAAACCCACGGGCAATGGAACATAACTCACTCCTTATGCTCGGCTTTGAAAAGCAACTGCGTAATATGCGTCTCAGCACAGGAGCAAATGTCTCATATAACGGTTTTGACTACTATGGAATGGTAGGCGGAGAAGACAAGAGCCTGCAACAACGCTACGGAGACTACACAACAGTAGGTTTTGATTTTGGACTAACCTCCACAAACCCATATTCAGCTATAAAATATGACTTTGGCATAGGTTACAACTATTTCGGACGTAATGGCGGAGTTGCGGAGCACTGCATAGAGGCTGAATTTGAGATAGGCGGAGAGGTTGGACCTGGAGAGTTGGGAGCTGAATTTGAGATATGTGGTGACATTATGACCCAGACCAATCCCGGAGAGGAGAAGATGCCAGGAGGCTGCTTCATAAAACTTGCACCTTTCTACACCTTCGGAGGAAAAAATTGGAACCTTAAGATAGGAGCAAACCTCTTTATTATGGGAGAGAAAGGCACCAAACGCCCAGTTACAGGAAGCGCCGCCATAGATGGAACCTTCGCTCTTGTGCCTGAACTTCTTTACCTTAACGCAGGTATAGGCGGTGACTTTAATGAGAACCACTACTCACACATAATGAAAGAGAACAAGTGGGTTAACCCGGACCTCTTTGTTGAACCTACATACACTCCGGTAGATATTAACTTAGGACTCAAGGCTAACCTTATGAAAGGACTGCTCTTTGAGGCAGGCGTGCGTTACGCCTACATACTTGACCAATACTTCTTTGTAAATGACACCCTCAGTAACGGAACCTACACAAACACATTCCACGCCGTGTATGATGAGAAAGGCGTAAACAAAGTTACAGCACAGGTAGGATTCCACTTCACATACGTCAAAGACTTGAACATTAAGTTCATAGGAAAATACAACCTATGGGGAGTCACCTCACTTGAAAAAGCCTGGCAGCGCCCTGCGTGGGAGATTAACATTGACGCACGCTACACATTCCTTGAAAAGTGGTGCGTAGGACTCTCATATAATTTTCTTGGTGGCAGATACGCCCTCATAAACTCTCAGGCGGAGAAGATGAGGAACGTACATGACCTCAACCTCTACCTCTCATACAAACCACTTGACTGGCTTGAAGTTTACGCCACTGGCAACAACATTGCAAACGTAAAGGCCGATAGTTACTACGGCTACACCTGTATGGGCATCAACGGCACCATTGGCGCCGTATTCCGCTTCTAAACAAATGTTAAAAATTGTTAAAAAGTAGAAAATAATATATGATTTGCTTTGCAGAGACGGAGACAGGGGAGACGTTCAACCCCAAAGTCACGGCATACACTTTGGAGCTTCCAGATTATAGGAACAAATCGGAGAATGAGCAATATACAGACACAGAGACTTGGATATATAACATAGCAAATTTGGAAAAAATGAAAGGGAATTTACCATTTACAGAGCGCCAGCCTGCATTCAAGCGTTTGCAGGAGAAGGCAAGAAGAGGAAACCTCACACCAGAGGAGGATATTGAGTATGAAAGAAGCCTCAAAGCCCACCGAGACTATCTGGCATGCCTGCATTTCGCCAAAGTTAATGGTATGGAGATAGGCAAGGCAGAAGGTCTTGAGCAAGGAATAAAGCAAGGAATAGAGCAAGGAATAGAGATGAACCGTATTAGCACTGCAAAAGCCGCCAAAGCAGAAGGGCTTGGAATGGATTTAATTATCAAACTCACCGGACTCACTCCAGAACAGATAGCGGTGCTGTAACTACAACTCAAAAAAATCAAACAAAAGGCTGACACTTCCACAGTGCCAGCCTTTTTCTTTGTTGCAACCAAAGCCGGCACCATAGTTCATATCACCCCAAAAATGTTGCCCCTTCCGCTACAAAAGTGTTGTAATTCAAAAAATTATTTGTATATTGCAGGCGATATATAGTCCCAAGGAGGGTGAATTTGAGTTAATACGCTAAAAATAAGCGCATTACCTTTTGGGGGTGCATACCCCGATGTTTAAGTCGTAAGACAATCGTAGCCATTTTCTCTACAAAAATGTAGTTGAAAAGGAATATTTAACATATTTTAACATTTAAATGATTGCAATCGTTACATAACGGCGGTTATGTTAATCAAAATACTAAGAACCAGGATTTAACAGATTTTAACAATTCAATAACAGAAAACAAACAAATAAAATTAAATACTTAAAGATTATGGAAAAACAAAAACTACTAAAAAATTTTAAACACAGGTTTGGCTGGGTGCTATGCCTGGTGGCGTTTTTGGCGATAGGTCAAAGTGCGTGGGGTACTACGTATTACGTGTATGGTGGGGAAAATCAGAGCCCTATGCAAAACTCTTATCTGGGCTCAACTGAAACAGCATCCTATACATGGAATCAAACTTTTTATACAGGTAAAAATTACTATATAATATTTACCACTACGCAATCAAATACGGAAAATGATTTGAAAAGTAATGCCATATTTTGTGGTAATGTTAATAAAACTTCAGAGTTTTCAGCAGGAGAACCAAATGAATATAGTAATATAAAATCACTGCGTTTTTCAATGAGTTCCCAACAAACAAGTGTTACTATTTCAATATCAGACATTTCTGGGAAAGGTACTGGTTCCTCTGCTAAATATTCTCTTTCCGTTGGCGGTACTCCTACCTCAACGTTCTACGCATACGTGTATGAAGAGACTGGAGAACACCCTGATTTTAACATTCATTATTGGAAAGATAATGAGTATAGTAAACAAGGAGATGTTGAGGTGGAGAAATTAGAGTACGGATGGTATCGTGCGGCGGTGCCAGACTACGCAGATCGTATGCGTTACTGGAGTGGAGATAAAACAACTACTGATATTAATAATATACAAAAAAACTGGGGAACTACAGTAGGTTACTATAATGAAGATGAAACATTATCTGATGGAAATGTGCGTGGACAAAACTACAACCCTTCAGGGCTACAATTTAGAGGGACATTTAAAGATGACCCATGGGAGACTGGTCCTAGTGTGCAAGGATGGTCAGAGACAAGATATGCGTACTACTATACTATAGAATCTTTGAATCCGGGTGTATACAAGTTCAAGCCCTATTGGAATGGCTGGAAAGCTGTTAGCGAGGAGAATGGTAGAGGAAACTTTCAAATTACGCATGATGATGATGGTAATGGTGTGTTCACATTAAATGTAAAGTCAAGAGTAACATTTTACATAGATCCGTCACCATACGATGACTGGACGGTTTCACGTAACGGAATCTTTGTAGATGTGGAGCCGTTGGAGCAGCCAAAGGAACTTACTCCTGCGGCACGCTTGGGTCGTAAGCCCGTAAAGAACAGTGACCAGACAGTTACAGGTTACGTTTATGTGGCAAGACAGGGATGTAACCCTACATCATCGGGGCTTGCAACAGTTAACAACATAAGACTTTACTATGCTATGGACGCCACTCCAGACGCACAAAGTTCATACGTGGAGATTTCCGGAGGCACCTACACCACAGGCAAGGATTATCCGCTTACAATAGATGACGGAGAGTTTCTTGCACAGTTTACGGAGCCCGGTCATTTTATACACATGAGGGGTCAGATAGATAACAGTAACGGCTACTGGACAGAGTTGACCGATGAGTACGTAATGCCGTACCAGCCTTGTGAGGGTGCCATAACAATGTTGGAGATTAACCCTCAATCACAGCAGATGCTGCTTAACGCTCCTTTCACGTTTACATATAACACTAACCACGGTGCAGCACCAACGGCGTGGTCTTGGAAGGTGAACGGAGTTGAGGAGTCAACATCAAACACTCTTACATACACACCTACAACTTCAGGTTCATTTACAGTGGATTTGACAGCTACAGGATGCAACACTAAAGAAGCCGTGCAACAGACATACACAGTATGTTCCAACGCTCTTGCCGGTGTTTCCATATCAGGCGCTCCTACAGAACCTGTAGAGGTAGGCGGAAGTAGCATAACATTGACAGCCAATGCCACTAACCCTGAAACTTACCAATGGTACGTTAACGGTGTAAAACAAGATGCCGCTACAAGCAGCACATTCACGTTCTCACCGTCAAATGTTGGCGTATTCACTATAGATGTGGATGTTACAGGCTGCCCAAGCACAACCATAAAGGCTACTTGCACCGTAGATGTAAGGCAGAAGTTTGACCCACACGCTTCTGTGGAGAAGAACTTTACCGCTTGTGACGGAAATCACCAATTAGACATAACAGATATGTTTACTCCTGCGCCAAGCAATTTCAGTGCCAAGACAAATGGCGGTGCTGACGCCACATCGGAGTTTAAATTAGAGAACGGCGTAATGGTTTGGAATCCTGGAAACAAGACAACAGGTGACTATGTATATGATATTACCGCCAAGAAAGACGGTTATATAGATAAAGTGGAGAAACTTACCATTCACTTCACCAAGTCAGCACCTGAAGATTATGTAACAAGGATAGAGGCATCGCCTTCAACCACCACAACTCCTTGGACCGAGGTTACTCTTACAGCATACGTAAATGATGTTAAGAAAGATGTAACGGATGTGGCTTGGAGCGTGTCACCAGCCACACTGATAGAGCCAGGCGGAGACGGCAAGACTCTAACTGCCAAATTCAAGGGCAAGAGCAAGACTACAACTACTGTTTATACTGTAACAGCCAAGGGATTGTCTGACTCTTGTGGAGAATCACAAGCAGATACAATAGAGATAACCGTAAATCCGGATAAGAAAGAGGATTGTGACTAATAACTAAACTAAAAAATACGCTATATGAGAAACTTTAAATTAAACAATATAAACAGCAGTTTAGGCAAGTCACTTGCCTTACTGCTAACAGTAACAGCAAGTTTTATTTGCTGCGGCACAGCGTGGGCTGACACTCACGAATTTACTGCTGCTGACTTTTATTTTAGTTCAGATAGAGAAAATGGTACTAGGATTCATAATAACCACATGAATCATAATGCTGAAACCGTCAAATCTTTTACATTAACGGCGTTTCATGGTTGGCTAAAGCAAGATGCTGACAATATGAATCAAGCAGGAAAACTTTCTTACAATATTCTTAATACAGAAAGCGGAAAATGGAAATGGAATGATTGGTATGATATTAATCATACTACTTTTAACTGGGGTAATTGGAGTGATGGCTGGCGTTATCCAAGATTTGATCAGGAAAATATGAGTCATAATGTGATTTCTACTGCTGAACTTGGTCCAGGAAACTATCAATTGCAAGTTTTAATCAGGGCTCAAGAGAAAACTACTGATAAATGGTTTGATGCCACAAGTAGTAATTTTGTTGTCAGTTTCACTGTTCCTGGCTTTATTGCCTCTGATAATTATGCGTTTGGTGATGTTATAAAAGGATCAGAACCAGTAACAAAAGATTTTAATTTTAGTTCTTATGGTTGGACACCTGCAAATGTGAGTATAACTTCAGGGGATGAATGTTTTAAGTTATATGATGAGTCAGCCGGCTTGCTCGTAACAAGTCTTGATATTCCTATTTCTGGCGACAAAGGAACTGTTAAATTATATTTAGATCCTACAAATGCTACTCTTGGTGTTCATACAGCTACTTTACAGTTACAGGGCATTTTAAGAGGCGATACTTATACAAAAAACATTAATATTACCGCTAACGTAATTCCTGAGACAGAGACCACAGTACTTATTGCAGACTCTGCATATATAGGTGACGGTCCAAGTGCCAGACTGCAGGGTTATGTTAAATATACAGGTTGTGACCAGACTCTGAACAAGCGTGGTTTCTTCTACTGTAAGGGGGAATGTACACCAACCGCTTCTTCTTCTGAAATCTCAGCAGAGAAGAACGTTACCCAAGGTACGGTTTGGACAGAGACAATAACCACAGGCTTAGAGAAGAATACAACATATCGCTACAAAGCGTTTGTCTATTCCGCTATAGAAAATAAGTATATTTTAAGTGAGGAGACAGGCACATTCACCACGCGTGAAATATGCCACTATGTGGAGGGAGATACCATTTACTACACCATAGATAATACGCAGCCTGAAGACCGCTGTGCATTGAGGTTCCAGAGCCTTTCAGAGGCGGTTGCCGATATGAAGACATCTGACGCCCATAACGCTTGGCTTGTTGGTAATTTCCTTACCAAGCCGGTGGTGTTTAATGTGGTTGCAAGCACATACTATAAATCTGACCCAGCCAAATTACGTGACGACGGTCTTGTAAACATAAACACAAGTAATGGTGACGATCCAACAAAGGCGCCTGATTACAGACTTATAGTAAGGGCTGCCAATCCAAACAGCAAGCCTGTGTTTAATGACGGTCTTGATATTACACAGTCACGTTACATAACGTTGAAGAACCTTATAATAAAACGTCACGCAGGTGATGCAAACTCCACTTTTGAATTGGGGTATTACGGTGACGGTGATGCCGCCAACAAAAGGGTGCCCGGTAAGATTACCAACTGTAACATAGAGGTCATAAACTGTGATTTTGAGGGTGAGGGCTTCGCCTGCATTCAAGGCTTTGGCTGTGACGGCTTGACATTTGAGGGTTGTAATTTCACTATGGATATTGTTCCATCAGGAGATCCTGACAATGACAAAAAGTGGGGAGCGTCATTCAAGATTGTAGGATGTAAGAACGTTAAGTTTGTGCGTAACAGCTTTAAGGGTTCACACGCCTCATCAATGTTCCTGCAGCACGTTCAGAATATGCTTATTATGAACAACGTGTTCTGGAACGACAACGGCTATAGCAGTAACGTGGCTTTCATTCGTCCGGTAGTTTACGGATTTGATTCAGAACATAGCCAAGATTATAAGGTAAAGAACATAGGTGTTTACTACAACACATTCTATCTTGCAAACAGAGCTGGAAGTCAATCAACGGAGAAAGTGGACTTTATTCGCTTTGGCGGTGAGGCACAGACAGAAAACAAGGATTTGTATGATGTAGCGAATATGGACTTTATGTATAACAACTGCTATTCATACGACGGACATATTTACCAGCGTAATGACAATGAAACGGCATTCTTAGGTTATACTGATGCTGAGATTTGCCACTTCCTTTATAACAACTTCTGGTCTGATGTGGATACAGAGGCAGCAACATCAGCATTTGGTTTTGGTTGTACGTCATACCACGTTAATGTAAGGAATCAGGTGTGCGCAACTACCGCCTCTGACCCTGACGGTCTTATAATCAAAGGCGGTGAACTTAACCTTGGTGTCAAGCCTTCAAGAGATATGTCTGGATTGAACTTTGCGTACCGCACACGTGATGACAGGTTAAAGGAGAACATTCGTCCTGTAGAGAATTCAGGTTGGACACTTGGAGCATACCAACAGAGCCAGAGTAAGACCGTCAGTACCATTGTATGGAACGGCAAGGCAAGTTCTACTTGGGATGACCGTAACAACTGGGTTACACTTGAAGGAGAACCTGTTAACTGTACACACACATTTGCCGCGGATTTAAAAGTCATTATTCCTGATGAGAATTCAACTCAGTATCCTCTTCCAAAATCAGGAAAGATAGAGAATATGCCTATTATACCTGCTTGGAATTCTGAGCGTGGCGGCATTCCTGAAGAGGAACGTGTAGAGGCTGGTCTTGGACTTCCTGATGTTGAGACATCAAAGTTTGCTGATAATATAGAACTTGAGTACGGTGGTGTTATAGCAGGTGTTGAGAATCTTAATAAAGTTTCAGATGAGTTACGTTACAATTCAGCCACATCACACCTGACTGTTCAAAGAAGCGAGTGGGTGCTGGTAGGTACTGTGGTTAAGCCGTTTGATGGTAAATCTGGTGAGGCACGTAACGTGATTTCAGGAGACTATTACATAGAAAATCATGAGCCTCACGTTTATATGCAACACTATAAAACTGATGACAAACAACAGATTTGCCCGGGAACTCCTTTCACAAGTCTGGAGGAGGAAGTCAGTGCCAATACGGCGTTTGGAATCTATATACCGGATCAATATGGTCCTAGCAAATATATTGCGGCATTATATTATTTGCTGTATAATCCAAATCCGTCAATGGTTGATGATGCTGACAAGCCTAAATCATTTGACTTTAACGGAAGGTTTGCAAATGAGAGTGCTTTGCCGTCATACAGCATAAAGGCGGATAATAGTTTCAATTTTGTGAACAACTCATATCCTGCTAATCTGGATTTGAAGGAGGTGTTGAAAGACAACTCTGGTCTTAATGCCAAATATTATGACTATACAGCCAAGTCTTGGAAAGATGCCACTAAATTTGAGTCCTCTTTAGTTAAACCTCAGAATGGTTTTGTATTGTATTCAAGCAGCGTTTCCCAAGTTAATTTGCAAGATGATTACTTTGTAAAAGGTAGTGCAAAGTATAAGAGCGTGAACGCTGAGTCATTCTTGAAACTTTCTGTAATTAACGGTACAGACAAGACCTCAAGTGATATCTTTGTCGCATACAATGCACAGAATTTGCCAAAGGCTTTCAGCTATAACGCCAGCACTCCTGAACTTTATGTTCCTGGTGAGAATGATGCCAAATACTCCACTTTTGGAATAGATGACATGGCACAGATAGTTCCGCTTGCTGTACGTAATCAACAGTCGTCAAAAATGACTATCCAGTTCTCTCTTGCAAACAGTCAGGGATTTGATGATATTATTCTTGAAGACCGTTTGTTGAACAAGACTTACGATTTGCTTGCAGGTGAGGAGCCTTACTTTGCAAACATTGCCGCAGGTGACCTTAACGGAAGGTTCTTCCTGAATCTGAACTATGCCGAAGAGGGTATGCCTACATCGGGTAAGGAGATTAAGGACGGTGGTAATGAAAATAACAAGATATATATCTTAAATGCCGGTGGTGGTAATGTTGTGATAAGCTCTACAGGTAACGTAATGCTACAGAAGGCTATCATAACTGATATGGCTGGCAGAACCACTGAAATCAAGCTGAAAGACGCACATTATAACATTCTTTCAATTTCTGGAATAAGCGGTGCCTACGTCATAAAAGTGGTGGGCGATATAATGACGGAGACAGGTAAGGTGATAGTTAGATAGTAAACAAAACAAAATAAAAAATGAAGAAATTATTATTTTTAGGAATTGTAGTGTTGATGGTACAGAGTTTGGGGGCGGTGACGCTGCCAAGTACATCGTACAGTCCTTATAGTACGTCCGCACCATCTGATGATGGTTTTATTACTGCAGGTGGCACAATGGTGACGGGCTCGTATAGTACATTAGGCTCTAATGGTGAATGGGATGCAGAATGTACAAGTAAGATTGTAGGAACGGATAAGATGCCGTGCGTGGAATGCTGTATTGACATGGCAAATAATTGTGTGGCAGAATGTGATGGTGATATTGCGTGTCTTCGGGCGTGTGCAAGCAATAACGAAAGTTGTTCTAAGGCTTGTGATGCGCATTCCCTCCCTCTTGATGGCGGACTCTCAATTTTGCTAATCCTAAGCCTTGCGGGCGGTGCCGCCAAGTTGCTTCGCAACAGGGATAAGGAATAACCTCAACTGTCAACTAACAACCAACTACTGCACTCATTTTGGGCTTGCAGTGGTTTGTTGTGTTTATAGGTGTGTATCGGGGTGGAAAAAGATTATAGATTGATATCTCTAAATCTGTCTTGTAGTTTTTTTATTGATTCCATTAAGTCAGTAAATGGTAAGGATTCTGAGTATATGAAATTTTCTTGTAGGTCTTTGTAATCTGCTTCAAACTTTGACATCAATTCTTCTGGTGGAAGTATTGTGATTGACTGAGGCAGTTCTTTTGTGTAATCTACATAGCCAACATGGTAGAATTTTTCTCTATGTGCAACTATTTCTTTATATAAAGTGCTATTTTTTAATGCATCTTCTGCATACTTGGTATGTGTGAGTTTTTCTAAGTCATAAAAATGTCTTGACATTCTTCTTGTTCTTGGTGTGCCTTTTTGATATTCCTCACATAATAAAAATGCTTTTTCCAGGAATGTTCTTGCGGGGCTAACTGTTTTTATTGTAGAAGTATATGCATTGTCAATATCAAGTCCTTGTTTCTTACAATTTTGTGAGATTAATGAGGATATAGTTTTATTCTCGTAGGGCTCTGACATAGAAAGAACACTTATTTCTATTTTAACTGTTGGAATTGCGTATGATTTGGGGTCAGAATATAGCGATGGATATGTAACATATAGCACGTTAGGATCCTTATCGTGTGGTACAGTATCTCCATTAATTTCTGTTTCATCATAAAGTGATACAATAGGCAATTCCATCTCTGTAAATTTGGCTGACAACTCTTTTTTCAGGTCATTTAATATGTAGTCTTGTCCTTTCTCACGTAGTTTATGTATTTGTGTGTTATTGTCACACTTGGCACAATCTTCTCTTTTTACATTCAAGAAAAAAGTTCTATCCAGTGCCAAATCAATGTCTTCACTGAATCTGTTTATTATATTCCAGCCTTTACTTAAACTTGAGAATAATCAATCCATCTGTTCATTGTTGTTTTTGTTTTTTATTATTATTTGCTTAATCCATGCGGGTGCTAATAAAATATCATGCTCAAATGTTTCATTTTCAGGATTAGCAGACAATATTGATTTAATTAGTTGTTCATCTTTATTAGATATATTTTCTTTTCCTATACTACGTAATGCTTGTACTAATACAGGCAATACGTTCCCTTTATAGGCAAAATTTTTAGGTACACCATGTTTTAATTTAACTGTTCGGGAGCCTATTTTTAGGGTTCTTGGAGTCCCGGATGTCAAAAAACTTGTGTTCATTGGTACTTGTGTGGAGAATCCAAGATTGTTTTCTGCCGTTTGCCCCGTAGGTATGATTTTTGCGTGGTCTCGTTTTGCTATTTGATACACAATTTCTGAAATAGAAGGATATAATACCCCAAATTGTGTTTTCCTTGCCTTTACAAAAATACCTTTTGCTATGTACATTAGTATTCCCTCCTTCTCAAGTTTGTTTAGTATATCTGTAACATACGCGGTGTCATATTTTGGGAAGGAAGATGTCATGAACACTTCATTAGACTTGCTGTGCGATATAACATTTCTAATATGTTTGTTTACAGTGTTTTCCATATTATTATAATTATTTTTTTACACCCAAAAAAAAGCTTTTTTTAGGTGTACAAATATACAAATATTTTTTTAGTTATCATCATTTTGTTTTTATTTTAATACAAAATCCTCTTGCAGTGGTTCGCTGTGTTTCTGCTACCCGTTCATAACTATGTTCAGTATCACTTCTGGCTCTAATCCCATCTTTTCAAAATAGAAAAGTTTTTTGCCCCTGCATAAAAATCTGCTCCTTGGGTGGGAGTGAGGTCTTTACAAAGAAATCTATTTGTTCCTCTGTTTTAGTAACCCTGTTTTCCAATCTTTCAAATCTTTTGGTTATGGAATTGTGATACAAAACATTTTCTTTTAGAACTTTGTTTGCCCAACGCCTGAATGCAATGCCGTTGTTTGACTTAACTCTGTACCCAACGGATAAAACCACATCCAAATTATAAAATTCAATATATCTTGTGACTTCTCTGCCTCCTTCAATTTGAATTGTCGCAAAATTTGCGACAGTTGGGATGTTTTGCAGTTCTTCCAGCATAGAATTATTGATATGTTTGCTTATAGTTTTTATATCTCTGTCAAACAAAATTGCTATCTGATTTCTGCTCAGCCAAACATTTTCATCTGTAACTTTGACTTCTAAATTTACTGGACGATTATCGGGCTGATACAGCACTACAGTACCTTCATTCCACGATTCTGGCATTACTTCCACCTCTGCCATCTCTTCTTCAAACTCAATTGGAATACTCTTTTTAAGCACCTTTTCAAGCATTGAAATGCCCTCCGCAGTAAAGGCGAAAGGCAGGTACTTTATGTTGCTTTCTCTCCCTTTGTTCAAGGTTACAATTTGTAATCTTGAACACTCATTTTCACTTAATTTGAACCACGTATGCCGCCACCTCCCGGTCCAGCACTACGCGTCTGCCACGTACGTTATATGTTTTCATAGTTTAGCGGTTATAAATCCTTCAGAACTTTATCTGGTGATGAAATCATTTTTATTACCGCACACCTATTTACGCCAGCGTCCTTAACAGATGGTCCAAGATGATATACAGTTTCATCAATTATTAAAAACCTATCGTGGTCATTTTTAATCTCCAACATTTTAATAAGTGGAGCCTCACGCTTTCTATTGGCTTCCGTCAAATCAAGTTGCAGTTGCTGGTCTGATAGGGCTTTGTGATTGGTATATACGGTTGCTGATACCCCTTTTGCCCGTTTGTTGAGCATCAAAAGGGTCTTTCTATCAATGTAGTTATCAATTAGTATGATTCTTTTTTGCGCAGATTCTATAAGAGTACATAGAAAATCATACGCCTTAAAGTTCTCTCCCTCATAAAACACCATTTCAACAGGTGGAAGTTTGGTGTCCACAAAGAATTCAACTTTTTGTTCTATAGCATTTAATCTGTTTTCTGTGTTAATGACAATAGCCTTGGTTTGTTCTTCCAAAGAAATCACACGCCTCTCAAGAGACTCTTTATACAATAAATGATTTTTTATGATTTTATTAGCCCATTGTCTAAACCAAGTTCCCTGAAGAGACTTAACTCTATATCCAACAGATATTATAACATCCAAATTATAAATTGTAACAGTATATGTTTTTCCGTCACTGGCAGTATGTCGAAAATATTGACATACTGAAATTTTTTCCAATTCTTTTTCTTTAAAAATGTTGCTTATATGGTGGCTTATGGTATTCCTGTTTACCCCAAAAAGTACGCACATTTGCTCCTGCGTGAGCCACACAGTTTCATTCTCCACACGCACATCAATTTTTATGTCTTCATTAGGTTGATATAGCACTACAGTACCCTCATTCCACGATTCTGGTAGTATCTCCACCTCCGCAATCTCCTCTCCAAACTCAATAGAGATACTCCTTTTCAGCACCTTTTCAAGCATTGAAATGCCCTCCGCAGTAAAGGCGAAAGGCAGGTATCTTGACCCTCCTCTTCCATTAGTTTTTGAGATTACAATTTGTAATAACAAACACTCATTTTCACTTAATTTGAACCACATTTCATCGTCAAAAAGTTGTATGTTCCTTTTGACATATAAGTTCAAATTACCAGTGCTCATACCCACGTATGCCGCCACCTCCCTGTCCAGCACCACACGTTTGCCACGCACATTATATGTTTTCATAGTTTAGCGGTTCGAAGTCTTTTAATATCTTATCTGGTGATGTGTGCATTTTTATTACTGCACACCGCTTTACACCGGCATCTTTTACAGACGGACCAAGATGATAAACGGTTTCATCAATAATTAGGAATCTATCGTGGTTATGCTTAATCTCAAGCATTTGAATAAGAGGTGCCTCACGCTTTTTATTGGCTTCCGCTAAATCAAGTTGCATTTGCTGGTCTGATAGGTTTCTGTGATTGGTATATACGGTTGCTGAGACTCCTTTAGCCCTTTTATTAAGCATCATAAAAACCTTTCTGTCTATGTAGTTGTCTATCAGCACAATTCTTTTCTGTGCGGACTCTATCAGAGTACATAGAAAATCATACGCCTTAAAGTTCTCTCCCTCATAAAACACCATTTCTGTAGGTGGAAGTTTGGTATCAACTACAAGTTCAATTTTTTGTTCAAGAGATTTTATTCTATTTGTATTGTCTGATATGGTGTGTTCCATTTTATCAATGCGTGAATCATAGTAGTGCCTATGCAAAAGTATCCCTTTTAGTACGTTTGTAGCCCATTGACGGAAAGCAATTCCATTTTTAGTGTTTACCCTATATCCTACAGAGATAATCATATCTAAATTGTAGATGGAAATCTTTCTTGTTACATACTTTCCTCCTTCTGTTTGAACTTGTTCCAAAATGGAACATGTTTGATTTTTATCAAGCTCTCCAACCTCATAAATATTACTGATGTGTTTTGAAATCGCTTGCCTTTTTGTGCCAAAAAGCAGTGCCATCTGTTCCTGCATAAGCCACACTGTTTCGTTCTCCACACGCACATCAATTTTTATATCATCATTAGGCTGATACAGCACCACAGTGCCTTCAGACCACGATTCTGGCAGAACTTCCACCTCCGCAACCTCCTCTCCAAACTCAATTGGAATGCTGCGTTTCAGTACCTTTTCAAGCATTGAGACACCCTCTGCCGTAAAGGCGAAAGGCAGGTACTTTAGGTTGCTTCCTCTTCCTTTGTTCAAGGTTACAATTTGTAATCTTGAACACTCATCTTCACTTAATTTGAACCTCATTTCGGTGTCAAAAAGTTGTATGTTCCTTTTGACATATAAGTTCAAATTACCAGTGCTCATTCCCACGTATGCCGCCACCTCCCGGTCCAGCACTACGCGTTTTCCACGCACATTAAACATTTGAGGCTTGAGTTCAAAGCCAGCCCCGTTCACACGCTCTCCAGCAGCGGAGACGTTAAAAATAGATTCTTCCATAGCAGAAAACCTAAAAATTAACTAAGTAAGCCTGAAACAGAAACTCACTTAGGAATTAAAAAAATGTGGTGCTGACTATTTTCATTTACAAAAGTACAAAAAATATTTATGTGGCACAACTTTTCCCGCCCACCCGTATCTGCTATATTTTGGTTACCAATTTGGTATCCAAAAATATTTTTAATATATTTGCGGTGTAAAAAAGTTGGTTATGAAAATTATTTCTGCAAGAGATTTCAGGGAGAACCAGTCCAAGTATCTTGGTTTTGTGGATAAGGGAGAAAGCGTTATTCTGCAGGTCAGGGGCGGATGTTACAAGATTATGCCTGTTTCTGATGATGATGTTCTGATAAGCAGGTATGACATTCCGGCGTTTCTTCAAACGCTTACAGCCGCAGAGAGTGCTCCCTCTTATCTTACAAGCGGCGCCCAGATGCAGGGCAAGGTTCTCTACATTCTTGGTGGCTGTAACGGTGCAGGCAAAACCACTGCCTCACGCACAGTACTGCCAGAACTATTAAAGTGTAAAGAGTTTGTTAATGCCGATGAGATTGCTCACGGGCTCTCTCCCTATAATCCTGGTTCGGCAGACTCTATGGCGGCACGTCTTATGCTTGAGAGAGTGAATGAGTTTTTGAAAGGTGAACAAAGTTTCTCAATTGAGACCACTCTCTCAACCCGTAGTTACAAGAGTTTGGTTGAGAGGGCTCACGCCGCAGGGTTCTATGTGTGCTTGGTATATTTCTTTATAGACTCTGTTGAGGTTGCAAAGCAGAGAGTTTCCGCCCGTGTCAAGGCTGGCGGTCATAATATTCCCACAGATGTAATAGAAAGGCGTTACCATCGTGGAATGAAGAATCTGTTTGAACTTTTTATGCCTGTGGTTGATGAGTGGCATCTGTATGATAATACAAATCTGGATATTAAACTTATAGCGTTCGGTGGGTTAAATAGTGATGATGTGATTGTTGATAAGGTTAAATTTAATAAGGTAAAAGAGTATGGATATTTCAAAGTTCAATGAGGCGTTAACAGCCTCGATTATAAAATCACGCAAGATTATGCTGCGTGAGAAGGCTCTGCATAATGAGGATGTTGTTGTGGGAGACGGCAATGGCGGTGTCAGGTACGTTAACGCCCGAGAGTTCCTTGAAACACACCCTGAGTTCAGATTGTAAAGTTGTTTAATATTTTCGCACTTGATACTTGACTCTTTAATGTAGCCGTACCAACAACAAAAGTGTGGAATTAAAAAAATAATTCGTATATTGCAATCGTAACATAGTCCTGTGGAGGGCGGTTTGAGTGTAATGCACTAAAAATTAGTGTGTTACCTTTTTGGGATACATACCCCAATGTCTAAATTTTTAGACCTCTGTTGCCGTATCCACCACAAAAATGTAGAGATATTTGAAAAATTAAGGTTTGGACCACGATTTTTAACATTTTTTAACATTTCTAGTGCCGAAAAAATAAAAAATCAGGTTTCCCTGATTTTGCCGAGGCACGACGAAATCTCATCAGACCCAGCAACGCTGGTGTCTGATAACTTACCTATCTCTCCTACGGCTTGCCGTAGGAGGCTTAAAAACAACAACAAACACATAATGCCTATGAAGAAATAACCAAACCAAGCAACAAACAAAATTTAATACTTAATACTTTTAGAAATTTTTATAAACCTTAAAACCCAAACAAGCAACACACCAGACCGTGCAGTTGGAATAACGGCTAATAGCAACACCACACCAAAAAGAACACATCCGTAATAGGCACATAACCCTATGACATAGGTCATTCGCTTGACCTACATTGTTGTCTATTAACCACTCCACCACGACAGCGTTTCATCAGTCACGAACAAGGTTCACAAAACGAAGTTTTGTAGTATGTAGCGAAGAATCTCAATCAGGAACGTCATTCTAAGCGAAGCGAAGAATCTCAAAATAATTAAGTATATCATATTAGTACTGATGCGTTAATTTATCATACACATCGTTTAAGTGATTGAAATTTAATAATTTATAAGCGTTCTTTGATTTTTTGATTTGAAATGATTTTTAATTTTGTAGCCGTTTAAACGACTCAAGATTATGAATTCAGGCAAATATGTATTCTCTCAAGTGATTGAATATATTCCAAGGTACTATTTTGACAAATTAGTGGCAAAATATAATGGTGACAAACATGTGAGAGGCTTAACTTGTTATAACCAGTTTCTACATCTACTATTCGGACAACTCACAGCCTGCGACTCTCTACGTGATATATGTCTGTGTCTTAGTGTACACAAGAAAATTCTGTATCACTTAGGATTCAAGACATCGGTTGATGAATCCTCTCTCTCAAGAGCTAATGAGCGCAGA
>JAZLIE010000134.1:0-1020 GCA_045617165.1 Candidatus Enterocola sp.
ATAAAATCAAGAGCCTCAGCAATATCAGCCTTATTGGACTGCATTTCCATATAGGCTCACAGATAACTGACCTGCAGGTTTTCACCTCATTATGCAATAAGGTTAATGAGATTGTGGCTGACCTTGCCTCAAAAGGCATTAACTTCAGCAACCTTAACTTTGGCGGTGGCTTGGGCGTGGATTACTATGAACCAGAGTCCAACGCAATACCTCAGTTTTCTGACTACTTCAAGATTTTTGATGAAAATGTAAAGCGTGACAACGGCACACATATTCATTTTGAGTTGGGACGTGCCATCGTGGCTCAATGCGGAAGCCTTATAAGCCGTGTGCTCTACGTCAAGGAGGGTGAAGTCAAGCGTTTCGCCATTCTTGACGCCGGTTTCACAGACCTCATACGCCCCGCAATGTATGACGCATATCACAAAATTGAGAACTTGACAAGCTCAGAAGACCAATTAAAATATGATGTAGTTGGACCGATATGTGAGTCATCTGATGTTTTCGGCAAAGATGTAATGTTAAACGCAGTCAGGCGTGGAGACTTGATAGCCCTACGCTCAGCCGGTGCATATGGTGAGGTTATGGCATCGGGGTATAACTGTAGAACACTTCCAAAGGCATATTTCAGTGACAAATTATGATTGAGATTGACTTATACAGCATACCAGTTTGGCAACTTGCCATCATAGGCACTCTATCACTCGCCTTCATAGTGCAAATGTTCTGGTGGCTGAGATATTTTACAGGCATTTTCAGATACAACCGCAAGTTCCGCAAGAATAAAATAAAATTCAATTATGAGTTTCCGCCTGTCTCTATAATCATCTGCGCTAAAGATGAGGAGGAGAACCTGAAAGAGAATCTGCCCGTTGGCTTGGAGCAAATGTACCCTGATTTTGAGGTTATTGTTGTAAATGACGCCTCATTTGACAACACAGAGGAGGTGCTGGCTGAGATGAGACTCAAATACCCCAACCTGCGTAGCACATACGTTCCTGAGAACGCAAAGTTCATTGA
>JAZLIE010000135.1:0-2059 GCA_045617165.1 Candidatus Enterocola sp.
TAATTTTTTCATAGTATTAAAATTTTAAGGTTAAAAGACCCCATATCGGGTATATGGGGTGACGGGAGCGAAAGGAATCAGTAAGTTCAACTCTTACCGCTCCCACAGAACAATGACAACGGCACAGAAAAATTGGCTTGAAGCGTTAAAAGGCGGAACACTTGAAGAGTATAAGAATGCGGAGAAACCTAAACGCACTATCTCTCACCCAGAGTATGAGTTGCAGAAAGCGGTGGTCAAGTGGTTCAGACTGCAATACCCAAAGGTGCTGATGTTTGCAATACCTAATGGTGGGGATTTGAGCAGGTATGCAAGAATGAGGGCGAGCCTTGCAGGAGAGGTGGCAGGTGTTCCCGACACTATGATACTCTGTGCAAAGGGTGGCTATCACGGCTTGTTTGTTGAGTTCAAGAACGGCAGGAAAGGCAAGATAAGCGACAGGCAGAAAGCCGTTCATAAGTACTGCGAGAGTATGGGTTACAAGGTCATCATCGGCAGACAGACGGAGCAGGCCATAAGGGAGATAAGCGAATATATGAGCAAATGATATGGAAAAGGTAATAGTTTCACTTACAAGTTGGAGGGCAAGGCTGAAAAATCTGCCTGTTGTCATAGACTCCATTCTCAAGCAGACGAGAAAGCCCGATGTAATTGTGCTTAATCTGTCAAGCGATGAGTTATATTTCAGACTACCAAATGACATAGCGGAATACCTGACGGCAAACAACGTAGAGGTAAACTGGGTAAAAGAGAACGTTGGTGTATGGAAAAAGTTTTTGCCTACACTTGAACTGTACCCCGATGATTTGATTATAGCCATAGATGATGATTATGTTTACCCAAAGGGAATGATAGCCGACTTCCTGCGTGTGCATAAGAAACACCCAAACTCCCCTATCAGCGGAAACCGCTACTGGCGTGCCGGGGTCAAGTGCCATTGCGGTTGCGCAAGTCTTGTGAAAGCGGAGTTCCTGAAAGGTTATGAAAAATACTTAACAAAAGAGACTTATTTGCAATGCACCTCGTCAGATATGTTCTACACCAAGATAAGCGCCCTGAACGGCTATTTCTACGAAGAGACAAAAGGGGAGTATTTCACGAATATGAAGCGTGTTGAATCGGACAGTCCTGAATACAGCAAAAGAATAAACAAAGGGGGTACTGGGAGAAGCGGAAAATACCTGTTCTCTCTCATAGGCTACGAGGTTAAGCAAGCGTTCAAAACTTTTGGTAGGAAGAAGCCTGTATGCGTATTTGGAGTAATGCACAATGAGGCTGGACTGGTCATTATGTACGAAATGCTTGAATGGCTGACAGAGTCATATAACGTGTATGTGGTTACGCATAACGGAAGCAGGTTTGAGTACCCTGCGATAAGGTTTGTGCAGACTATCTGCACAAGAGAGAATATCCCTTGCCTGTACATACATACCAAAGGGGCTTTCTATAACCGCAAACGCACCCCGAAAATACGCAGAATGTGGGCTGACGAGTTCACACGAAACAAAGAAGCGTACTTCTCAGCCGTTGATTGCGACACACCAGCCGTAGCCACTCCATTTACAGGGCAGGAAAAAGAGACGTGGTTTAACGCATTTGTAGCCAATCCGTCCGCTATGAGAGCGATAGGAGAAATCAAACTTACAAACGACAGGTTCTACTACGAGCGCATATTCTGCCGTTCCGATGTGGAGGTCAAAGGCATAATTATGGATAACATAACGCAACCGATAGAGAGTAGGCGTCTAATGCACGCATACGTGGACGACAACTATGGGAAATGACATTGTTTACATAGTGGGAAGCGGGAGCAAGTGGAACGACAACGAACTGCGTTATTCTCTTCGTTCCATATACAAATTCGGCAAGAACTATAACAATATAGTCATAGTAGGCAACAAGCCTTCGTTTGTGAGCGACAATGTGGTTTATTTGCCCTGTGCCGACATCTACGATATGAAGCATAAGAATATGTGCCAGAAGATAGAAAAGGCGGTAGAGAGCGGGAAAATAACAAATTCGTTCTATATCTCAGCGGATGACCATTTCTATATCAGAC
>JAZLIE010000136.1:0-4129 GCA_045617165.1 Candidatus Enterocola sp.
TTCATTGGAATATTCAGCAGGTATGCAGTATAAAGGGAATGATAGTGCTGTTAAAGAACAAGTAGGTGTTTTGAACCAAATGAATGGTGTTGAGAATGGTCAGAAAGTGTTATCCACACTGATTAATTCTGATAAAACATACAACATAACAAATGGCAGAAGTGCTAATGGTACAGCTGGTACTATAGAAAATAACAATGGAGCGACGATAAGAATGAATAATAATAATGATTTTACAAGCGTTTCTCATGAGTTGTTCCATTGCTATCAAATTGACAATGGTCAGGGTGGAGCGTCAATTTTTAATGAGGTAGAAGCATATTTGTATAGTACTACGCTTTATCTGAATGTCAATGATGGTTGCGGAGCTCAAACATCATTTTCAACATCACAAAATTCGTTGTCTCAAAATAACGATTTGTATTCAAAATCTGTTGGAAAACTTATTTACAATGAATGTTTTGACAAAGAATCATTTGATGTTGTTATTCAATTGTTTAAAACTTGTTCTGGCAGCAACATACAAGGTGTATACAATAATTATCCAGAATACAACAGAGAACAATCTAATTCTTTGTTGCAAGATTTTTATCCATTGTTCAAATAAAATATCAATTGTTTATATGTGTATACAATATGAAATTCAAAGATTTATTTTGTGCTGTAGTGTGGCTCTATTTGGTTGTCATATTTCAGTGGTAATGGCAATAGAATCCGAGAAGCAGGTTGAAGAATATTCATTCCTTCCGCAACCAATTGAATCGACCTATAAATCTGATATAACAGAAATAGTTGTTCATACAAGTGATTCTTCTTTAGTAGGTTGTAAAGGAATATATCATTGCGATATTCTTTTTAATGTTTCGCAAGATTCAACAGGACAATATATTATTACAGCAATGCAAACAAAACCAATTTTTATGAGAATATATAAATGTGGACATTCTAAGTGTGACTATCATTTATATGACGGAGATAATCGTATGGATAAATATCTTAATGAAATATCAGATGCAATCCTTCTGTCAAATTGGTGTATCGATAAATATGTGGAGAATTGTTTGCCAAAAGGTCTTTCGTGTGGATTTAAAATAAATTTTGTTAAAACCCAATAGTAGGTAGCAATTGTATATTGCTCTAACACCAGCCCCGACGCAGGCACGGTGAAGACGGAGTACACGCCGCAAGGTCAAATCAAACGCCGCACCGTGGCGACAGGCAGGGTTACCGAGTACGGCTATGACGCCGTAGGCAACATAACACGCATAAAGGGCGTTAGCGAGTCATCATACTACCAGAACTACCAATATGATGACATGAGCCGCCTGTCAAACGCCAGTGGCATATCAACGGAGCATAACTCAGACGGAGGAGATGTGTTCAGTTCCTACTCAATGGGTATGGAGTACAACATTATGTCATCACCGCTGTTATATGATTTGACAATTACCTCTACAAGTGGTACAAAATCCACGGAAAACACTTACCTTTACGGAGACATTCAGCCGGGTGCGCCAGTAAAGGTTGGAGACGCAGAATACAAGTATGACGCATCAGGCAACCCTGTGTCAATGCGTGGTGGAGATTCAGACCGCACGCTTAGATATGATGCGGAGAACCGCCTGAGAGTAATAGAGGACACACATAACGGCACTATGAGCCTGTACACATACAACCACACGGGAGAACGTTCACTCAAACGCTACGGAGCGTTCAACACCGCATACCTGAACGGGGCGTACGCTGGCTCAGGTCTTGACGGTCTGACACGCTACAGTGCGTATATAAGCCCCTACTATGTGGAGCACGGCACAGGTACAAATGCAAGTAACGCTACCAAGCACTATTACATTGGAACGGAAAGATTGGTGAGCAAACTTGTGACTTCTGTGAACAAGAAGGATGACGTAAAGGAGGAAGAGAATACATACTACTATTTTACAGACCACTTAGGCAGCACCACCCACATAACAGACAAAGGAGGCAAGGTAGTGCAGTACGCAGCTTATACACCGTACGGAACGTTATTCAGAGAATACAAGAGCGTAATGCCTTATAAGTTCAACGGCAAGGAATTAGACCAGGAGACAGGCTATTACTACTATGGTGCAAGGTATTATGACCCAAGTGCGGCATTCTGGATTGGAGTTGACCCGCTGCAAATGAAATATCCAGATGTGAGTCCGTATGTTTACTGTGCAGGAAACCCAGTGAAGTACGTGGATCCGGATGGAAGAGAGATACATGCTTCAAGTGCTGCAGAATGTCAAATGATTTTAAACACGTTACCAAAAGATATCCGTAGTCGAATTATTTTCGATGAAAACGGTTTTGTTGATAAATCATCGTTGAAGAATATAGATTCATCAAGTGGTAATTTTAATTCTTTTTCTCAACTGGTAAATAGCGAGATTGTGTTTAATGTTATTTTATCTGACGAAGTAACATATAAGAATGAAAATGGTGAGTTGATTAACAAACAAATGGGCGAAATATATACTACGGAAGATTATGATGGAAGTTTCGGTTTTAATACAGGAGAAGAGGGTTGGACGGGTGTGTGTCAAACACCTGGTAATGCACCAGAAAAATATAATTCAACTGACAATAGTGTAAACATAGTAGTTAATTCAAAATTAAGCGACAGAGGTAAAGCCCAAACATTTGCACATGAGGGATATGGTCACGCTTATTTATATTCTAAGGGATTAAAACATACGCATCAAGTAGTAGATATGCAAGAAACGAATTTATTGTTAAAGGATGCAATAACAAAAGCAACTAAAGAAACAATCAACAATATGTCAGAATAATGAAAAAGATATTATTTTTATTGTATATTTGTACGTGTAGCGTACACATGTGTAGTCAGTGTATGAATTTAAATAATTGTGAGACTTTCGTTTATACAGAAATAGACGAAATGCCAGTTTTTAGCAATGATTCTGGAATGTCCGCATTACAATATATTCAATCAAAAATTAGGTATCCAAATGAAGCAGATGTAACAGGTACTATTATAGTATCTTTTGTGGTTAACTGTACTGGAGATATAAGTAACATTAAATTGGAAAGGGCATTGTATGATGAATGCGATAATGATGTAATTAGATTGATATCTTCAATGCCAAAATGGAAAGCAGGAAAATCAAAAGGGAAACCTGTTAATACAATTTTATATTTGCCAATTAAAATAAAAATGCGTTGAAAAAGTGAGTAAGTATGCGGCATATATGCCGTATGTCTTATACAGAAAAAATTGCCAGCAGTTGCGGAATGTATGTGTTTTGTCATCGTGGTATAAAAGCAACACCATAATCTCACACAGTAAACAATGAGCCTATATACATACAACCATACGGGAGAGCGCTCACTCAAACGCTACGGAGCGTTCAACACCGCATACGTAAACGGGGCGTACGCTGGCTCAGGTCTTGACGGTCTGACCCGCTACAGCGCATACATAAGCCCCTACTATGTGGAGCACGGCACAGGCGTAAATTCATCCACCGCAACCAAGCACTATTACATTGGTACTGAGCGTCTTGTCAGCAAACTTGTGACTGAGAAAGGCGGCAAAGAAGACCAATCCACTGATGAAGACACATACTACTACTTCACAGACCACCTTGGCAGCACCACCCACATAACGGACAAAGGAGGCAAGGTAGTGCAGTACGCCGCTTATACACCGTATGGAACGTTATTCAGAGAATACAAGAGTGTAATGCCATACAAGTTCAATGACAGTGCAAGGCGAGAGCAGAATCAAGCCATGCTTGGATTATGCCGAGCCGAAGCCTGTCTTCGTGCGAAGCACAACGGCAAGGAATTAGACCAGGAGACAGGCTACTATTACTACGGTGCCCGCTACTATGACCCAAGTGCGGCACTGTGGCTTGGAGTAGATCCGCTGCAAATGAAGTACCCTGAGGTGAGTCCGTATGTATATTGCGCTGGCAACCCAGTCAAGTATGTGGATCCGGACGGAAGGAAACTGATGATAACAGACTCAGAAGGAAATTCATTGGAATATTCAGCAGGTATGCAGTATAAAGGGAATGATAGTGCTGTTAAAGAACAAGTAGGTGTTTTGAACCAAATGAATGGTGTTGAGAATGGTCAGAAA
>JAZLIE010000137.1:0-10271 GCA_045617165.1 Candidatus Enterocola sp.
GGCCAATTTGGCTTCGCTTTCCTTTTGCTGTCAAGGTCAAGACAAGTGGCTTCGCCAACCTTGACCGCAATAACGCTTCGCCGTTACATCGCCTACATAATCTTCAAACTTTTTGTTGCACTTCTTATTTGAATTTATAAAAAAATAAAAATCATATAGATAGGTGCATATCATCTGTATTATCATTGAATCCCTATGAGGTGCTGCGGATTCACTCTGCAAAGATATGCGATGTTTTTTGCGGAACATTCCGCCACAGACCCGAACGCCTGAGACCCTTCGCACAACCACACAAAACATCGCTTAATTTCAGATGAATATAGTGGCTTTATTTACAATATTGTAATTGCAACTCTCTTGCCAAGAGAGTTAAACAATCTGAATAATGTGTTCAGATTGATGTTTTGTTTGCCGGTTTCAATCCGTGAAATATATGTTTTCTTTGTTCCAATCATCTCTGCTAATTGCTCTTGAGTTAGTCCAGCCCTCATTCGCTCCTCCTTTAATGTTTGTGCAATGCAGAACTCTTTTGTTTCAGCATCAAATTTCTCTCTTTCAGGTGAACCAGATGGTCCGTACGCTCTTTCAACCAAATCATCAAGAGTTTTACACCCTGTAAAATTCACTCTATTTCGTTTGTTTTCCATTCGTTTGTCCTCCTCTTGTTTTAAAGTATTCTTGCATTAATCTGTATGCCTGTTTGATCTCATTTTTAGGCGTTTTTTGTGATTTCTTTTGGAATCCATTAAATAATACTACTATGTTTCCACTGTCAAAACAATTGAATATTCTATATATGTTGCTTCTGTATTCTATTCTTATTTCAAACAATCCTTTGTACCCTTGTATACTTCTCATCATTGAAATTGGTACAATATCAAGTTGTTGAATCCACGATAACACCTGCAAAATTTTATCTTGCGTATCTATGTCTAGTTCATTAAAAAATTGTTGGAAATACTCCTTAAACAAAATTATTTTTCTTTGTTGCATAATAGTGTTGCACTATTACAAGTGCAAAGTTAATTAAAAAGTTTACTCACTCAAAATATTTTATCGCTATGCTTAATCTCAGATGAATATAGAAACTTCATCTGGCAATATTATTGAATCCCTATGAGGTGCTGCGGATTCACTCTGCAAAGATATGAAATATTTTCTGTTTGTGCAAAAATATTTTGGCATAAACAACTGATAATCAAAATTATACTAAAAGTGCAAAAATTAAACTAAAAGTGCAAAAATAAAACTGAAAAACTTCATCCAATCATATAGAGAAAATAATTCAGGATAATTTTGCATAAGTCAGATGTAATCAATACCTTTATACATAAAATTTTATCTGATATGACACAAGAAGGTTTTGAAAATTATTTATATTCAGTGTATGACAGTAAAAACGGTACTGCTAAGAGTTATATCACAGCGATTCGCATTATAGACGAAATGTTTAGGTATGAAGATGTTTTTGGATTGAATGGTTTATCTATTGCTTGCGTTGATAATGATGATTTGTTAACTAAAATTTCAGAGTTTGTCTATACTCAGCAATCTTTGTATAGGAAAGGAGAAAAATCAATTTTCAGCAATGTTAATGACAGTCAGAGCAGTTATCCAGGAAAAGGTTTTTGTTCTGCGGCAGTAAGGCAACTTCTTAAATATCGTGAGTATGATATTAAAGAAAAAGAGGCGGGGTTAATTGTATCAAGTTTAAAAAAGGGGTCAAAGATATCTAAAGAGTTAGTTTCGTTCTTTAAAATAGATAAAGTTGGGAGTGATATTACTGTTGTTACAAATACAAGATTAGGACAAGGATATTTCCGCAAAATGGTTCTAGCAAACTATGGAAATAGATGTTGCGTTACGGGCTTGAATATTCCGCAGACTCTTCGTGCAAGTCATATTGTGGGCTGGGCAGAAGATAAGAGACACAGAATGAACCCTGAAAATGGTTTGTGCTTGAGTGCGACTTATGACGCCGCTTTTGACAAGCACCTGATTTCATTTGATGATGATTACAGACTTATTGTTAGCAAGGAGATTAAGGATTATTATACAAATGAAGCCGCAAAAGAATATTTTGAAAGTTTTGAGGGCAAACGAATTGAGATGCCATTGCAATTTATGCCAGACAAACAACTGTTAGAAAGACATAGAAATTTGTTGGTTATTTAGTGTTTGATTTATGTCTGATCCACTGACTCCTGCACAGCGTCATAAGTGTATGGCAAGCATACACGGAAGTAGTACCAAGCCTGAGGTTAAGGTGAGGCGGTGGCTGTGGCGTGCGGGATATAGGTACAGGCTGAATGTGAAGAGTGTACCTGGCAGGGCTGATATAGTTATGAGGCGGTACCGTACCGCCATTTTTGTAAACGGGTGCTTTTGGCACGGGCATAATTGTGAGAGGTTCCGTCTGCCTAAAAGCAATACGGAGTTCTGGAAGGCTAAGATTGAAAGAAACAAGGCGAGAGACGCTGAGAACTATAAGACGCTTGCTGAGGCCGGCTGGCACATAATAGTTATATGGGAATGTCAGTTGACATCGGGGAAGATAGATGAGACAATGAGGCAGGTGGAATTACAGCTCAGCAGATGGCTGCTGGAAATAAATAAGAGACAATGTATCCTAAATTCATAATAACTACAGACGGTGTGCTGCGTTTTGGCAGGGTATATCTTCACAAGCATCTGCTTTACGCTGATGATTTGGGGTGTAATGGTGGTGGTTTTTGGGAGGTTGAGCCACAGAGGGGCATCATTATTTTACACGGCAGGTCATCAGATTTTGGCGGTCCTGACTTTGGCAGTGGAGTGAGGTGTGTGGAGTGGGGCAGGGAACTTATGCCTATGCCGGTGTTCTACGCTCCTAATTATCCAAATCTTGACCCGTTGGAGATAGTTTGGGTGGTGTGATTAGATGAAGTTAAAAGTTTAGCCAAAAGTTCAAAAGTTCAGCCAAAAGTTTGAACTTTTGGATTTTTTATTTTATCTTTGTGGAAAATATTAGGAAGATATGTTTACACCAGAGGTATTGAAAGAGATAATAAGAGGTGGAGAAGGTATTAGGGTTGAGTTCAAAAGAAGTGTGCCGTCAAAGGTCAAGGAACTTACTGAAGAGGTTTGCGGTTTTGCCAATGCTGTGGGTGGCTATATATTCATCGGGGTAGATGATAATAATGTAATAGTGGGAGAGGATATCAATAATTCCAAAAGGGCTGCTATTGAGGGTTCAATTTCAGAAATATCTCCGACAGTAAACTATAATTTGTATAATGCAAATATAGAAGGGAAGAGTGTATGGGTGATTGAAGTCTTTATGGGTAAGGCAAAACCATGCGTGTTTTCAGGCTCAATTTATGTGAGAGATGGTGCTGTGTGCAGAAAGGTGACACGAGTTGATGATATGCGTTGTTTCTTTCAGGAAAACAATCAAATATATTTTGACTCCACTCCTATGCCAAAGGTGAACTTGATGTCTGAATTGGATGAATTTACATTTGGCTCTTTCAGGCAGATGGTAGGACTAAGCGGTGACGTGGATAATAAGCAGATTCTTGAGAATCTACAGTTGTTTACTGATGATGGTTTTGTAAAAAGCGGCGGAGTACTTTTTTTTGATGCATCACCTGAAAAATATTTCCCTCATGCGATGGTTCATTGTGTAAGTTTCAAAGGTATTGACAAATATTATATCCTTGATGACAAAATGTTTGGGGGAACTTTGTTCAATCAATACAACAGCACAATACAGTGGTTGCAAAGTAAATTGCAGGTTGCCTATAGAATAAACACAGCGGGTGCTCATGAAGAAATTTGGGAAATACCTGTACCCGTGTTCAGAGAGGCGGTTTTGAATGCACTCTTGCATCGTTCATATTACGAGCAGGGGGCTAATATTACTGTCGAATTATATGATGACAGAGTTGAAATATCAAATCCCGGAGGGTTGTTACCTGCTGTCGCCAATCATTTCGGCAGACGCAGTTTTAGACGTAACCCTATAGTTTTCAGTTTGTTTACTCGTATGCATCTGGTTGAGCATATTGGTAGTGGCATTCCTCGTATGATAAATGAGATGATAAAAGTGGGTTTGCCTGAGCCTGAATTTGAGACAAAGGATATGTTCTCTGTAACACTATACAGACCTATTGCCACCATTAATAAGGGTGTGAATATCTCTCAAACACTGACTGACCGTCAAGTTAATGTTATGAACATAATAAAGGAGAATCCAAATATTACTATGGATGAGGCTGGACAACTTATGAATTTAGGCAGGACCACCATATATCAGACATTAAAAGAGTTAAAGCAGATGGGTCTTGTCTGTTTCACAGGACGCAAGTCAAGTGGTACCTGGATGGTATGTGAAGAACCGTTTAAATGGAAATTAAAATAAAGACTATGGAAAAGAGAGTTCCTAAGATTGTGGTGTTTACGGGGGCGGGAGTCTCCGCAGACAGCGGTATAGCCACGTTCCGTGATAGTGACGGACTTTGGGCTAACCACCGTATAGAGGAGGTATGCACGGCTGAGGCTATTGTGTGGAACCGCAAGGGCGTTATTGACTTCTATAATGAGCGCCGCAAGGAGCTTTTGGAGAAGAGCCCAAATGCCGCACATACGGCTATAGCGTCACTTGAACGCCATTTCCCCGTGGAGGTCATAACGCAGAATGTTGATGATTTGCACGAGCGTGCGGGCAGTACGCATATAACACACCTGCACGGTGAACTTATGAAATTGCGAAGCAGCAATGATGAGACCGCCACAGTTCCCATCACCACTTGGAAACAGGAGTATGAAGCCCGTCACCCCGATGGCTCGCTGTTAAGACCTTTCATAGTATTCTTTGGTGAGAGTGTGCCAAACCTGAGCAAGGCTATTGAGATAACCCAGACGGCAGATATATTCATAGTTGTGGGCACGTCATTAAAAGTATATCCGGCGGCGTCACTGCTTCAATATGTGAGAAACGGAGTTCCAGTCTATTTGGTTGACCCAGGTGAGCCAGACCTTTACGGAGTGGGTGAGCCATTCACATTTATAAAGAAGAGGGCGGCTGAGGGAGTACCAGAACTTGTTCAGCAACTCATATCAAAATATTTTATATCTTTGTGAAAAATTATTATTTTTGAATCAGCGAGATAAGATATGAACAAGACGGATTTAGTTAATGCCATAGCGGCAAACTCAGGGCTCTCAAAAGTAGATGCCAAGAAAGCGCTTGACGCCTTTGTAAAGGTAGTGTCATACCAACTTAAGAGAGGTGAGAAGGTCTCAATTGTGGGATTCGGGTCATTCCAAACCACTGACCGCAAGGCTCGTACGGGAGTTAATCCCGCCACACAACAGCAGATGAAGATTGAGGCAAAGCGTGTTGTAAAGTTTAAGGCTGGTGCCGAACTTGCTGACAAAGTAAAATAAAAATTCTATGGAACAAGAGATTCTAAATAAAGTTGTAGAGGCGGTAAAAAGCCTCTACGGAGTTGATATTGAGAGTTCTATACTCTCACTGAGCAAAACCAGGAAAGAGTATGCGGGTGATTTGACATTGGTTGTATTCCCTCTTTTGAAAATTTCACATCAGAAACCAGAGGAGACAGCCGAAGCCATCGGGGCATATCTAAAGGAGAACTGCTCTGTAGTGGCTGATTTTAATGTTATAAAGGGATTCCTAAACCTTGTGCTTAACCAGACTTGCTGGGTTGATACGCTTATGGCTATTGACGCTGACGCAAACTTTGGTTTCAAGCCTGTTACTGACGCCTCTCCGCTCTATATGGTTGAGTATTCGTCACCTAACACAAACAAACCGCTTCATCTTGGACATTTGCGTAATAACCTGCTTGGTTTCAGTCTATCAAAGATTTTGGAGGCTAACGGCTATAAGGTTGTCAAGACCAATATTGTAAATGACCGTGGCATACACATCTGCAAGTCAATGCTTGCGTGGCCCAAGCACGGCTACGGTGCCACACCTGACTCTACGGGCATAAAGGGGGACCACTTGGTGGGTGACTACTATGTTGCCTTTGACAAGGACTACAAGGCTCAGATTAAGGAACTTATGGCAAAGGGAATGAGTGAGGACGATGCTAAGGCTGAGGCTCCAATCATTAAAGAGGCGCAGGAGATGCTGCGTAAGTGGGAGGCTGGAGACTCAGAGGTGCGCGCCCTTTGGCAAAAGATGAACAATTGGGTTTATGCCGGTTTTGACGCCACCTACAAGCGTATGGGCGTAGGTTTTGATAAGATATATTATGAGTCTGACACCTACTTGGTAGGTAAGAAAAAAGTGGAAGAGGGGCTTGAGAAGGGCATCTTTTATCGTCGCCCAGATGGCTCAGTATGGGCTGACCTCACAAAAGACGGACTTGATGAAAAACTACTTCTCCGCTCAGACGGCACTTCAGTCTATATGACACAGGATATAGGAACCGCCACACTACGTTTCTCAGACTACAACATAGATAAGATGATTTATGTTGTGGGAAATGAGCAGAACTACCACTTTCAGGTTCTCTCTTTGCTGCTTGACAAACTTGGTTTCTCATTCGGCAAGGATTTGGTTCACTTCTCTTACGGTATGGTGGAGTTGCCGGAGGGTAAGATGAAGAGCCGTGAAGGTACTGTAGTTGACTCCGATGACCTTATGGATGAGATGGTTACAACCGCCACTCAAATTTCAAAGGAATTAGGCAAACTTGACGGACTTACAGAAGAAGAGATTGCCGCCACCTGTGAGATGATTGGTATGGGTGCTCTCAAATATTTTCTGTTGAAGGTTGACCCACGCAAGAATATGGTATTCAATCCTAAAGAGTCAATAGATTTTAACGGCAACACAGGCTCATTCATACAGTACACCCACGCACGTATAAAATCAGTATTGCGTAAGGCTGCTGAGAGCGGTGTGTCTGCCGGTGCCTTGCAAAAAGATTTGCAACTTAGTGACAAGGAGGCAGGGCTTGTTCAAACCCTTGCAGCGTTCCCATCTGTTGTTGCTCAGGCAGGTGCGGAGTACAGTCCAAGTCAGATTGCAAACTACACCTATGATTTGGTTAAGCAGTATAACCAATTCTACCACGATTTCCAGATACTTAAGGAGGAGAATGCCGCACTGCGTGACTTCCGTCTGGTGCTTTCAGCCAATGTTGCAAAAGTCATTAAAAATGCAATGAGCCTTTTGGGCATCAGCGTTCCTGAGAAGATGTAAATTCCCCCGTCATCCTGAACCTTGCTTTGCAAGGTGATAGGATCTCAAAATGTCAGTAGTATGGATTATATAGAGGATTATAATTGGAGTATCGGGGTAATAGAGCGGTTCTACACTAAGGGAACTGAACTGTACAAAATTCTTACTGAACATAGCAAGAAGGTTGCAGACCGTGCCGTGCAAGTGTTGGAGGCTCACCATGATATTAAGGCTGACGGCAGTTTTATATACCGTGCTGCAATGCTGCACGATATTGGAATTATAAAGACAAACGCCCCGTCAATATACTGTGAGGGTACAGAACCCTATATTTGTCACGGTTATTTAGGCGCTGATATGCTACGCTCCATAGGCTTGGAGCGGTATGCCTTTGTGGCTGAGCGCCATACAGGCACAGGACTTACAAGAGAGTATATAATTGAGCACGGTCTTCCGCTACCGCTTGACCGTACCTATATGCCAGAGAGTATAGAGGAGAAGATAGTATGTTATGCAGATAAATTCTACTCCAAAACAAAACTCTACAACTGCAAAGACGCCGCAGCCGTCAGAGTCTCACTTCAGAAATTCGGAGAAGACACAATAGCGCGGTTTGACCTGCTGGACGCAATGTTTAATTAACAATTAACATAATTCGCCTGTTCGTCATATCGAACGAAGTGAGATATCTTTATTAAGATCTCTCGCTAACGCTCGAGATGACGGGAGGGACTCGAGATGACGGAATGGGTCACTTGCAATACTCTAATGCCTTCTTTATGGTTTCGTCCGTCTGATTGTAGATAGGGTAGAAACCACTGTCACCTAAAATGTTACGAGCAATATACGCCTGCAGAATATTCTCAATAGGTGCGCGAGCCGCCTCAAAATCAGCATCGGTGTACTCCACCTTTTTAGAGGCGAGATACTTCTTGAACTCAGAAATATAGTCGCTCTTTTGAATGTGCTTCTGCATAGACTGCCAATCCTTTATTTTGTTTAAGGAAGCACGATGCTGGTCAGCGTATTGGAATGAGAATCCATATAAATGGCTGCTCAGAGACAAATCCTTGTAGAACTTGTTATAGATAGTTGTGTCTTGAGCCACAAAATAGTCTGGCATAATACCACCACCGCCATATACAGTACGTCCAAGACGTGTGTGGAACTCAAGAGAGTCTGCCAACGTAATGCTGTCAGAGGCAAAGAACTCACCACGGTCATAACGCTCAACAATATCGGCCTCATACTTGTCTATCTCACCCTGCTTATACGGTTTTTGTATGCAACGTCCGCTTGGAGTGTAGTAGCGTGATGTTGTAAGCCTTATCTCAGAGCCGTCAGTAAGCGGAATCTGCTGTTGCACAAGACCTTTGCCAAATGAGCGGCGACCTACAATTATACCTTTGTCCAAATCCTGTATAGCACCAGAGAAAATCTCACTTGCAGAGGCGGAGAACTCATTAATAAGCACACACACCTTGTAGCCCTTGAAACGTCCGTAACCGTCAGCATATACATTTTGGCGGGGCGAATGCAAACCCTCAGTATAGACTATGAGGTCACCCTCATCAAGGAACTCATTAACCATTTGAATAACAGCCGATAAGTATCCGCCGCCATTATAACGCAGGTCAATGATAAACTCTTTTGCACCTTGCTTGCTAAGGTCTGTGAGACCCGTCATAAACTCAGTGTATGTGTTTGCTCCAAAACGGCTTATCTTCAGATAGCCAACCTGCGGAGCAATCATATAGTAAATGTCAATACTGTTTACAGGAATGTCATCACGCTTAATTTTGAACGGAATAGGCTCTGCAACCCCGGCACGCTTAATCTTAACGTTCACGCAAGTTCCTTTCTTTCCGCGTAATGTCTTGAGTACTTTGTTGTTAGTTATGCTGTCACCTGTAAACGCCTTGCCCTCCACATCAATAATTCTGTCGCCCGGACGTATTCCTAATTTCTCTGACGGACCGCCGGCAATAACGTCAACCACCATAATGGTGTCATTCTGAATGTTAAATTGTACCCCGATGCCAGAGAATGAACCGTCCAAATCTTCGTGAGATTCCTCCACCTCAGCGGCTGGAACGTATGCTGAGTGAGGGTCAAGATTGTGCATAATCTCAGGCAGTATTGCATCTGTAAGGTTCTGAACATCAATAGTATCCACGTACGCCTGGTCAAGCAGTGTAAGTATGGCGTTGATTTTTCCAAATGAGTTTTGTGTGCCTCCGTATATGGGAGGGTTGTTATATGTGTTGTCTGTTACAGGGTACGCCGCCCTGTCAGCCATATTCTCACCTATGGCAATACCAACTATCAAAGCCACTGCGGCAAACACAGCCACTAATATCGGAATCAAAACCTTGTTTTTCATAGTTAAAAGTAAATTCTCCGTCATCTCGAGCGTTAGCGAGAGATCTGAAAAAAGATATTTCACTCCGTTCGATATGACTAATAGGCTAATTATGTTAATTGTTAATTATTAATTAAACATTGCGTTACCTCCACCCCCGCTCTCTTTAGAAGTTCCAGACCATCAGGAGTGTGATACGCCTCTCCGTAAACAACACGCTTTATGCCAGATTGTATTATAAGTTTAGCACACTCAATGCACGGTGATGTGGTCACATACATTGTGGCACCCTCACTGCTATTATTTGAGCGAGCCACCTTTGTAATGGCATTAGCCTCTGCGTGCAGTACGTATGGCTTTGTGCGTCCGGTCACATCATCTTCACATATATTCTCAAAACCGCAAGGAGTGCCGTTGTAGCCATCTGAGATTATCATCTTGTCCTTTACAAGCAACGCACCCACTTGACGGCGTTCACAATATGAGTTCCCCGCCCATATCTGCGCCATCTGCATATACCTTCTATCAAGTTGTTCTTGCTTCTCCTTTGAAGTCATATGTTAATTGTTAATTATCATTAGTGTCCACTAAAAAATTGGACACGATTTAAAAAGGTTAATATTCAAAATTTTCAAACAAATCTAACATATAAGGCTCTTTGGAGCCATTGCGTTCATTGACATTATTGAAATTAGTTTTAGCAAAGAG
>JAZLIE010000138.1:0-10478 GCA_045617165.1 Candidatus Enterocola sp.
GATATATCAGAATAGTTTGAACCATCAGAGCTCTCCTGCCACTGATAAGACAGCGGAGCGGTTCCGCTTGCCGTAACGCTCAATGCCGTTGCAGTCTCTCCCTGTGTATAGGTTTTAGGCGCTGTGCTTGGGTGAGAGTCGATTGATGGTGGGGTGCAAGGAATTTCAACTTTAAACGATGCACGTTCCGTATTATTATATGAACTTGGATAGTTCACACTTGAAGGTGAAGTAAAACGAATCTGCAAATAATATGTCCCAGCTGCTAAAGTTGATAAACTTATATTCTCTGTTCCCCAACTATCTGGATTTCCGCAACTTGAACCACCATTTGTCTCCCATATATTATTGCTTCCTGATTTTTGTTTATGATGCATCCATAAATGAGTTTCAGCAATGACAACTGTACCGGAAGAGTTTGTTACTCTACAATATATACCTATATTATCTTTATTCCAATCACAATTATCTTCTCTTCCATCATCCCATGAGTCAAATTGTGCTCCAATTTTAATGATGTCTGTTGGATTAAAAGTTCCTAGGTTAGCATCCTTGAAAGCATCTTTTGATTCCAACCAATTACCACCATCAATTGTACCTTGACCGCCACCGCCTGTGGTTTTATACCATGTATCATTGATATTAACACCTGAATTACCAAGCCATGCAGCCATTGCACCTTGGCTTATCACTAACATTGCAAGTATGGCTATTACCAACCCTAACCTGCTTTTTAAACTTTTTAATAAATTTTTTGTTTCCATAGTTTTTAGTATTAAATTTTTGTTTGTTAATTGTTTGCTTTGTTTTGCTTTTTTGTCAGCCCTCTCACCTACGTAATCAGGCTCCTAAATAAGATTCGTGTGTTCATAGTTGGTATGTATTTTGTTACTGTTTTGTTTGGTTTGATATCAAATTTAAAATATCTTTCACTATCTCATCAACTAATGGTTGCTTTACATTAAACATATCAGCCTTATCTTTAGCTTTTCTCTCTAAATAATACCAAGGTTCTCTTGTTTTAAATTCAGTCTTGAGCAACCTAAATGTTGAGTTTTTTCTATCCCTGGTTCTTGAACAGCATACAATAATATCAACTCCTTGGTCTATATATTTGTTTAAGGCGTTCCTAACTGGGTCTGCAAAATCTCCCATACTTTTTATAAAGACACGTTTTGTTTCTCCTGAAACATTTTTCAAATATATTTTTCCCACAAAATCAACAACATCTGTGGTTGTATTTAACGGCCAGTTAGAACTTGCTCTTTCAGGTGAAAATTCACTTTTATAAGCTATTTTAGACAATTCATCATATAGCATTGCACACGTTGTTGATTTACCTTTGCTACATTCTCCACATACTACTAATATTTCTGACATAATTATAAGGGTTAGTTATTCGTTTTTATAATTTTGCAATTCAGTTATGTTTTTCAAGCGTCCGACCAATTTCAGAATTCCTACTGCTGAGCACTTGTTCAACTCTTCGCAAGTAGCTGAATCTGGATTGTTTGTACTAAAGTTCTGAAACCATATTATATCATATCCATTTTTAGCAATAGCACACACATTATCCACAGTCTCTCCTCTTGTTCTTGCCGTGCATATAATAACATCGGCATTAAACTCATTTGACGCCTTTTTCAAATATTCCTCCTGACGTGAATCCGGGTCACCCTGTGTTACTACCGCTATCTTTATCCCGCTATCAGTTACAAACTCAGCATATCTATCCAAAGACTCTCCAATAGTCCCATTTTCCTTTGATGTTACGCACGGACACTCATCTAAAATTTTTATTACATCTAATGTGGTAGCACTCTTTCCCCAACAAGCCCTTGCATAGTCACAGATAATATATTTCTTACTTGATTTTAAAATGTCACGAAGTGTTTTCATAGTTAATTGATTTTTATACTTATTATTTTAAATTATTTGCTGTTTCTCTTGGTTTGGTTAATAGTTTAGTTTATCTGTAATTGTCAATGCTGGAGGTAACAACTTCTATATCACCTGCGTTTGGTATATTGTTTGCTTGCATCATTGCTTTTATCTGCTTTATATTGATTTCTTTTTCCGGACATTTAGGACCAAGAATTATTTTCTTTAATGTTAGTGGAAAGTCTTTCAATTCAAAATCTATAACAGGATTAACAATATTATTCTTATCTGTTAATAACCATTTTCTATCTATCTTTCTATTGTAAAAATAAACCAACCTATCTTCATGCTCTATGTTATATTCGTATGGCTTAAAGAAATGCTTCCATTCATCAATATGCCTAAACTCTATTCCAGTGCTTATTAACTTTTTGATTAAATCTAGAGATGAATGATACCCGTTTCTATCAGCATATTGCACTTTATAAAATTTAAAATTTGGAACATTATCTGTATCTGTCTCAAAAACCAAACATACTCCAGCTGCATTATCTGCGTACAAACGCCACATAGTCAAGTCATCTACATCAGGGCATAAGCAAGACACAAACACATCATTAACGCTTTCTGTTTGTAATGTTTGTGGTGATTTGCAATACTCATCAAAATAATCAACCTCTGTAACATCGTTCATACCTGCTAATCCACTCATTCTATATGTTCCGTTTTTTAGCATTTCAAAAAGGGTGTTTAACGGAATGTATCTACAAGTTATGCTTTTGTCATTAATTTTATTCTTAACAAAAAATTCTTCCCAAAATTCTTTTTCCACTCCTCTCTTAAAATAAAATTTATTATTTCCCTTCTGACTAATGTCAGTATCATTCCTTCTTACAGATGATAATAATAGTTTTCTACAAGCCTTGTCTTGTTCTTCTTTTACTTTTAACAATTCTTTATTGTTATCAACAATATTGACAATCTCATTAATATCCACTGATAGAAAGGTATTATACATACCTTCCTTATCAATTACAGAACAGAATCCTTCGCTGTATAACACCCCATACCTAAAATTATTCTTTTCTACGTTCTTTTTTATTATGGTCTTAACATACTCAATGTTCTGCAATTCAAATAATGTAGGATAAATGAACGCTACCTTTTCTTTTTCATTATATTTGTAAATGGTATGATTATTTATTTGACTTTTAATTAATGGCTGAAACTGTTGTTTTATCTGCTTATGCAAACTCTCCAAATGATATTCGGTATATTTATGCCCATAAGACAAAACATTTAAATAGACTTCCTCAAAATCTTTTCTACTATCTACTTTTAATCCTGTACCTGCAAGTCTTTTAACAAATTCCGGACAATACGATTCACTAGTTATTAACCATAACATTAAGTTGTTTTGTTTAATATCTATTGAATCTTTAAACTGCTTAACCTGACATAAAACCCATTCTCTAATATTTGAACTGTCTTGCTGAACTTTAACACATACTTTTGTATCCACATTATCAAACGTCGCCACAGCATCAAAGCCCTCTTTATTTTTTGCCAGATTAGCACCTATTATTTTTAAGTATTCTTCAACCTGTTCTAGAATGGATTTTTTCAATCGCTCTTGGCATACAGTTGCTAATTTGTGATGTTGATCTACAATATCTGTTTCTTGTTTACCTACTAAATACTTTTTTAAATGAACAGTAGTATCATTAGATAACTCGAATAGGGCTGATAAATCTTTTAATTCAGAATTTATGGTTTTATATATTTCCTCACCTTTTTGTATCTCAGCTAACAACTTAACTTTTCTAAAAAATCCGAGATCAACAATCTTGCCATTTGATTCTAAATAATTATTTGCATTTTTCTCCACTATATAATTATCAATATCTAACAATATATTCTCATCTTTAGAAGAATTCATTAAGTTTTTATACAAAGTATTAGTCGTAATTACATCTCCCTCTACTTTATATACATTGAATTGTTCAATAAATGGAATCACCACATAATTTCCATCCTTAATTTCATCTATAAATTTACTTAAGTATCTACGGTCATTCCCATAAGTGCCATATAACAAATCCAAATACTCCTTTGAAACACTTATTGATTTGCCCTTTGAACCTGCATCACTAAAACCTAAAGACACATACCCCTTATCAAGCAGCGGGTATGCCACCTGCCACTCGTAGTTCTCTCTTAATAGCCAATATCTTTGTCCTTGTGACATATCTTGCCTTATGATTTTACATCCACCATTCTTGCTCATCTTGATGAGGAATGTTTTGATTTTGTTCAATATTTTGATTAAAACTTTCAAATTTCTGTTTAAATGCGTTCTCTCTAATTTTCTCCAACCAAGTGTACACACTGTTCTGTTGGTATTTTGGTCTACCTTCTGGGTCTCTCTCCTTTTCAAGTGCTATTGCCATTAGCGTAAACTCTTTTTCAAGTGACGTTGCAAATATGCCAGCATCATCAGTATTGATTGACACTGATATTTGTGCCGCACTCTCTATATTTTCATTGGTAAGTTGCAACCCATCATTGTTAAATCTAACTATAGGGTGTTCAACGTACCTTTGTATGTTCCCTATTCTAAGGTTTGATGTAGGGTTGCACTCTATTGCTATATGCTTATATGCTATCTCTTCCTGCATCTGCCTTTGAATTTTATTAATAACTCTAACAAACGACGCTCTGTGTATTGCCTCTACCTTCCACTCCTGGGATTTTGAGCCTTTATGTTTAACCTCATAATCATAGTGATAATGGTAATACAATTCTCTTGCCTTTGAATCTCTACGAGCATCATTTACAATATTTACATCATTCAGCTTATATGGTTCAAGAACATTATGCCTTGTCAGTTCATTTCTTGTATCAAGGTATAATTCCGGTTCGTCTCCACGTAACAGCCACGCTTTGTAGAATAAGCTCTCATCATAGTGGGAATTATATAGTTCTGAGCGTAAACTGTTGAATTTATCTCTAATCTCACCATAGACAATCTCTTGTTGTAAGCCGTATTTCTCCATTTTATTCAACAGCCACACCATATTGTCAAACAATACCTGTTTTGGCATTACAACGGTAAAGTGTTTCTCATCATAATAATGGAACACATCTATGCCAAGTGCCGTTCCGTGACCTATTCTATCACCATTTCTAAGATTGAGGAATATCAGCGCCTCATCCATCGCTCTGAGTCCGTCAACCACATCATAAAAGTCTTCACCTACGTGATAGGTATATCCAAGTTTGACAGGTCTTACATTTTTAAGGTATTCTATGTCGTTCTGCAAGTGAATGTACTTTAGTTTGCGATAAACGGTTGCAAACACCTCCGGGCGACAGTCAAATTCACTGCTGGCTGCATCTATTCCTATAATCTGCTTGTTACCATGCTCTACAAGGAACTTAATGCTGTTGGCTTCAAGTGCGGTTTTGACCCTTACTGTATTATTACGGCGTACCAAGCCTTCTTCTGCCGTACCTCTGAATTTCTCTACAGGTTCCTTTCTCTTTAGGAAATGTAGGATATAACCATATTCAACGCCTCTAATGTCTTTTGTAAATGGTTTTAATTCATCAAGGCTGGCATATAATTTTGCCGCTGTCTCTTTTGGTGACACTCTGTATTCAATATGCTTGATATTTGAGTGCTGGAGTGCCAAATTATGAGCCGCATAAGAGAGTGCTTTTGTGTACGCTTCGCTATCAAGGAACAACCATTTGTTGCGTTCAAAACGCTGAAAGTTCTCAAAACCCATTATGTCATTCACCTGTATCATTGCACATCTGAACTGTGATTTTATAATGAGGTATATGTAGAACATTGTGTCAAACACTGGATTGGAGCCTCCTTCATATATTTTATAGAAACATTGGTACAGAAATTTGCGTTCACCTGTAAGGCTTATGCGACTTTCAAGTTCCTGATTGTTTACTGGTCTGGTGCTTGGTATTGCATAATCAATACAATTGCGTTTGTCACATCTTAATCTGTTTATATATGACTGAACCTCTGAACGTATCAGGCGTACGTATTCCAACTTATCATCCTGACGAAGCCAATTGTTTACCTGAGCCTCAATGGTACTGTCATAAATACACTCATTAACGCACTTATACAGCACTGAACGGATAAACGCTGCAAGTAGCAACTTGCGGTAGCCGTCTTCCAGATTGTACAGTCTCTTGCATTGGTCAGATGTGTATTTCTCTGGTAAGTTCATTAACGCAAGCCAATTAAGTGTAAACACTAATGATGAACCGTACAAGTGATTATGCAGTTCTGCCATCCCCTTGGTCATCAAGTAATGCAAATCATCACTGTCTGAGACCAAGTTAGGTGCCCAGGCAAAATCGGCTCGTTCTATTCTCTCATTAAAATCTGACGAGGCAAGGAAACTTGTTACAAGCATATCCTCTCCAATGAGTTCTGTAACTTTATGCCACCTCAAATACTCTTCATACTTGCAGTATGGAACTCCACCTTTTGCTATCAGCAACTCGTGTGTCAGGTGTGTCAACACATTAAACACATTACGCTTACCGTTTTCTGGCTCGATAATTCTGTTGTCAGACCACGTGTCGTTTGTTATGTCAAAGAGCGAGTTCAGCTGATTCCCCGAATAGTAATGGGTATGTTTGCTGAAAAACAAGTTCTTAAAATCCTCCCTGCCTATTATCTCCTCCTCACCTCTATCTTCCTCAACGTCTCTCAACTCCACCAAAGACCAGAACAGGTCATTTATATTGTCTCTGGTGTACAACAACTCTATTACGCTGCGGAGGTTGTCCATCTTATGCTAAATTTAGTTGTATCTCTTTTATAAACTGAGTCAATATTTCACGAATGTAACTGTTGGTCAATCGTGATTTGTCCTTTGAATTTTCATCTATCAATAAATGCAAACTCTTCTTTAATGCTGGATAATTTACAAATAATTCACGATAATAGTCATCAGTTTTTCTTCTAACAGAACTTCTAGCATAATCATCTTTTGTAAATAATGCCATAACAGCATCTATGCTTAAGAAATCTTCCTCCTTGGCAACTTTACCAGCGGATGTAACAAAAATAGAATCGAATATAGACTCTGCATCGGAGAATACTGCTTTCAATTGTTCATCTAATTTTTTTATTTTCTGTTCAATGACATTGTGTTTTTCTACTGTCATTGTTGGATTAAATCTATTTCTCTGTTTGATTATTCCTGCTTTAAGTTCATTAGTGACACTTTGACAATTTAACTCCTCTGATATAACTTTTGCATAATTAAAGTAAATATGTAACGCTTTAATACCTTTAGTTTCCGATTCTTTTATATCATAAGTATTTATTGAATAGTCGCCAATTTGATTAAAGAATGTACTAATATTTTCTCTGTTTGATGATGTTTGATATATGTTAGGATTGATGTTGGCTAATTCATTTACAAAATCTGACAACACCTCAAAGTTACGAATGCCCACACATGACAACAATGAATGTTGGTCTAAATCATATCCACGCTCATCTCTAACACAATCCATCAATTTGTTATACAAAGAATTTTTATTATTTTTTGCTACTTCAAACAAACCTGGATTTACATAACTATACGCTCTTTCTATATTTAGGATATTAAAAAAGAATGCTCCTAAATCAAAAATTGCATACTTATTTGTACTGTTTCTATTAAATTTATAGTACAATCTGTTACTACTTCTGTAAGAAGTGTTAATATTATCTGAATCTATTATTCTTGAAATACACAATGCAAAGAACTCCACAAATTGTAGTCTCATTAATTTATTTGAGGAATCTATCATTACATCTGCCGCAAGTTTTTTTAATTCTTCATAATTGATACGCCTTGTTTGTCTACTTTGTCCACCTGCAGATTCTTTTGGAATAAAATTATTATTGGTAGTATTAATGAAATTTCCTCCTATTAAAATCTCATAATTACTAAAACCATCAACTACCTCTCGTTTAAGAATGCTTTTGTGTACCCTCTCGCCTTCTTTTTCATTTGAGTATAAAGAATCTGTCAATTCATCATAATACTCATACAATTTATTAGAATAAAATGACTCTATAAAGAAAATCAGCATTTTGTCCTCTATACTACTGATTCTCTGTTTTACAAATTCTAATATAGTATATACATCTGCTATGGATATATTATATGAAACATTTTTCTCATTAATTATAAATGAGAACTCATCCTTAAGAATCTCTCCAAATCTGCCTTTCAGCTCAATTAATACAACTTTATTGATAGCCGCCGCATCCTTAACATTGCAGATATTATGCACTATTTGATAGTCTGTTGACGCAATATTTCTATTGACCCAGGTATTATAAAAATATTGTAAAAACCTATATTTATTAGAATGATCAGGTGCAACCTTATTATATTCATTCATTTCTACCAACATAGCAAACAAGTGCCTCAATTCACGTAAATTACGTGGCACAATTGGGCTTACCAAACCCTGAGAATGATAAAACAGATATCTGCATTTCGTATATATCAAAGAGGTAATAGCATATTTAACAGAATACCACCTTTGTGGTGTTTTGTCATTTTTACTTAAATAATACTCCAAGCCACCATTTACATACACCTCTGCAGAAGGCAAATAAATACGTTTGCTAATTGGAATAAGCTTTAACAAGTATTTTGCAGCCATCTCCACTAAATCAGAGGCCTTTAATATTTTCAATTTTAACAGAGGCTCATAATTTTTGGCATTTTCTAATTCTATGGTATGTGATAACTGCTCCAATTTGACAGCCATAAGGACGATGATGTTCTTATGAGTAAAGTATTTGCGAATCTGGTCAACCATAGTATAAGCATACTTGGTTTGCAAATCAACATCATCTACCTTGATTACGAGTATATCCTTGTTGAAAAATTCCAAATAGGCATCTGTCAATTCTCTTATAAGCGATTCTAATTTTACTACTGAAGAGAGGTCAGACATTTGGGATATGTCATCATCTTGTTCATACAAACATTTAGTATTATTTATGTATTTTATGCACCTTCTTACTTCTTGGAATTTTACAAGTACACTATGTTTCTTGCGTTCATAATCGTCTTCTTTACCACCACAAGGTTTTGGACAATTATTTGTAACATACCGTTTGAATTCCTCAAATAATGTACCAATTACCACATCCATTATATTTGTTTCATCATTGAATGTGGTTGGGTCAATGATATCCAAAACTAAGAAATTCTTTTTTGCTATTATATTCTGGTTGATTTCTTCAATATTCTCATCTCTCTTGGTGTTTTCATCAATGTCCGTCAGAATTTGAGCCACAGATTCCATGCAAGAGGTCTTTCCTGTACCACGGTCTCCTAGGAACGCAAATATGTTATTATCCTTCCCTGAATTTGCGTTCAAGAATGTTCCAATCTCATTCAAAGCCTTGTAATATTGACCTTTGAACAGAGAATAATTTATCTCTGAATAACCCTCCTTGATTATTCGGGTCTCCTCTCCTTTGTAAAATCTTATTGGTTCGCTCATAGTATTCTTTATATGATATTATTACTGATGCGTTAAATTTTTATAAAAAATCAAATAAAGAAAGTTCTTTGACATTTTGACTTGAAACAGGCATATCTGTTTTTGAAATCAGTTCTGGCAAGTATGCTTTTTCTAAAGCGGAAACACTGATGACTGTGAGTATCTCAGTAATTGTGAGTTCACTCTTGCATTTCTTCTTGACACGTGCCACTAGAAGATAAGCACAAATTGCTACCCACAAATGGGTCTTGACAGCGTTTTCGGAGTATCCCCATAGTTTTTTGATGACTATGTTCTGCTTTATCCATTTGAAGAAGGTCTCTATCTGCCATCTGTTCCTGTAGATGTTAGCTATTTCTAACGCTGTGATTTCAAAGTTGTTAGATATAAACCTAATGTACTCATCATTATCGGAGTCATATACAGTGACCAACCTTAGGTTTTCAGGATACAGTGTTTTTGATTTGTATCCAGTCAGCCTTATGGTTGCGTCCTCACGTAGTCCAAGTGACTCGTCTATGTTGTAGTTCTTTTCCACTACCTCATACTGCATGGTGTCCTTGGCTCTCGTCACAAAATACGCACGGGCACAACTGAATCGGTACAATGCCTCAAAATCAATATAGGCTTTATCCATTGTATATATGGTGTATGGCACAGGGTTCAGGACATCCAGCATATTGCTGTCATGATATCTCCCATCCGTAATGTGTATGAACACTGGTATGCTACCCCTCAGGTTTAACAAAGTGTGCATTTTAATGTCGCCTCGTTCATATTTGCCCAAGGCCCAGGCACAGAGTCTGATACTTACGGATATTACGGTAGAGTCTAACGCTAATATTTCGTTTGGCAAATCGACATTTGGAACTGCCTCATTTGCATAAAGAGGTCTGACCATTGATATCAACTTGTAGCCTAATTCCTCGTATATCCTGTAGTCTCTGCGCTCATTAGCTCTTGAGAGAGAGGATTCATCAACCGATGTCTTGAATCCTAAGTGATACAGAATTTTCTTGTGTACACTAAGACACAGACAT
>JAZLIE010000139.1:0-1630 GCA_045617165.1 Candidatus Enterocola sp.
TGGATTTGACCGCTGACAATGGTGATAAATCTTACGGTACATCCTCTGAACTTGTCGGTATTCTTTCCTGTGACCTTTACCGCAAATACCGTGATTACATCCCTCTGTTCAAAGAATGGATGTGGACTTGTACCCCGTGGAGTTGTAACCCCACTTACGCTAACAATGTTCGCTATGTCGGTTCGGATGGTACTCTGAACATCTACAATGCCAGCGGTGCCAGCGGCTGCGTCCCGGCTTGCATTTTCACCATCCGTAAATCCTAAATCTGCCCCGTTAGGGGCAGCAAGCGGAGGTGATAATCATGCCCCAGTACCACAACAGCAATAAGAAAATGGGTAATGATTTTGAAAGAGAGTTCTGCAAGATGCTTTCCCATTTTGGATTTTGGGTTCATAACATGGCTCAAAATCAGGCAGGACAACCCGCAGATGTTATTGCTGTCAGAAATCATCATGCGTACCTGATTGACTGCAAGGTTTGTTCAGGACGGGGGTTTCCTCTTTCCCGGATTGAAGATAATCAGGAACTTTCCATGAACCTATGGCGGGTATGTGGGAATGGAGAAGCGTGGTTCGCTTTCTTGATAAATAAGGAAGTTTATATGCTCCCGTATTACACTCTTTCCTGCTACAAGGGTTACGGAAAAACCTATATCTCTTGCAAAGAAATCATGGAAATAGGACGGTTCTTTGATGGGTGGGTGAGAAAGTGCAAGTAGTAATCAGCAATACCATCCACATAAAAGACCCATCAAAGGACATAACCGATTGGGTAAAATCTCATCTTGTAATTGCCAACCCCGAATTTACCAAAAAACTCAGGATGAACTTTTGGTTGGGTGATACCCCCGAAAAGCTTTTCCTGTATGAAACCCAAGGTAATACCATGATACTCCCTTTCGGTGTATTGAGGGAAATCCTACCTATCATCGGGGATGAGGTTTCTACGCTGTTTCCTGAGCCTACGGTGATTGATTACGGTGAACCCATTCCGTTATACCCCTATCAAGAAGAAGCTGTTACAGCGGCTCTAAATGCCCAATACGGGATATTACAGAGTGCAGCAGGAAGCGGTAAGACTCAAATGGGTCTTGCTATGGTTCAGAAATTTGGTTTCAGGGCTTTATGGTTGACTCACACCAAAGACCTACTCAACCAAAGCAAAGAACGGGCTGAACAGTATATGGATAAAAAGCTGCTTGGAACTATCACAGAGGGAAAGGTTAATATCTCAGACGGTATAACTTTTGCCACAATACAGACTATGAGTAGGCTTGACCTCAATAAGTACAGTGACTTATGGGATGTAGTGATTGTAGATGAGTGCCATAGAGTAGCCGGGAGTCCAACAGCTATGACCCAGTTCTATAAGGTTCTGAACAGTTTGAAAGCAAGGCACAAATACGGTCTGTCAGCTACAGTTCATAGGTCAGATGGGATGATACAGGCTACCTATTCTTTACTTGGTGGGATTGTCTATGAAGTTCCTGAGGAAGCCATAGCCAACAAAATCATGAAAGTAGGTATCTGCCCGGTAGGTACAGGTGTGAAGATGAGTATGGATTGTCTGAACACCGATGGGACAATCAATTACACAAGGTTGATTACCTACCTCACCAAGAACCCTG
>JAZLIE010000140.1:0-9013 GCA_045617165.1 Candidatus Enterocola sp.
ATATGCAATCTGAAACAATAATTGAAATAGAATTACTATCAACCGAATCCATTGCCATTTTTAAAATTTCATTTAATTTTGTACTCCCAACGTTCCCTGTTCCTTTAAATGAATTTGGGTTTAACATTTCAACTGTAAAATCAATAAAATCATCATCACTCTTTTTTGAAGTATATTGTTGAGGATACACTCCTTGATTTATATAATATAATTTAATATTATCTATTTCGTAACGATATAACAATGACGCTATTTGATCACTCAAAGCAGCTTGATAATTTGATGTTTCGTTTATAAATCCATTCATGCTACCTGAATTTTCAAAAAATATATGAACTTTTGTACATATAGGATTACTGTTTTTCACTTGTGAAGTCATATCTACCTCAATAGAATCAGTTAAATCTATAGAATCCGCTTTTCCTTGACGTTTGCAGGAATACATCACAAAAACAACAAACAAAATGAATAAATAATTTCTCATAATTATAGTATTTAATCTGTGACCATATATCATATACACACAAAAAAAGCGGGACTTGCAATGTTGCTGTTCCGCTAACTGGGGCTTTCGCATGCCTACTATGGAGAAACAAGCAACACGAAGCCCACGCTGTATGCAATCAGGTGCAACAGATACACCTTAATATATACATACCGCAGGTCATCTACCGTTGCATTGCCACGACCATAGTTTTTTGAAAGTTGCGAAATTTCAGTTAGTCGTAACAAAGCGTAGCAAACGCCTTTTATTATGTCATTAAATTGTCTTTAAAGTACAGAAAACTACTCTTTTATGACAATCTTTCTACAAATATAGGAACAATTTTATTAATTACAAGCATTTGATTAGCATTTTTTTAATTTTTACCGCTAAATCACAAAATTGTCATTTAATGACAATTTTATAAACTATTAGTATAGTTTTGATAATCAGTGATTTAATATGCAAAAATATTTGGCGGTACAAAAAAATATTATTACCTTAGCATTCATACAACAAGTACTATGCCTGAGATTTGTAGATTTCATGGAGGCGTCTGACATTTGGATTACGGAAGCTAATTATATTGATGGTTACCTAATAAAACTATCATTCAACAATGGGGAAACCAAGTTGTTCAACGGAACGGACTTGATTTCCAGCAATGCTGTTTTTGCACCTCTTAAAGACCTTTCTAAATTCAAGAATTTTGCTCTTGACGGATGGACTCTCACGTGGAATAATGGTAAACTGGATATATCTCCGGAATACCTCTATGAGAACAGCACACTAACCTGCATAGCGGCAGAGCTTACACCCCACTACAACATAAATCCTTAAACTCTTGCAAAAACTTAATTGTATTTGAACAGCAAAAACTTAATTGTATTTGCACAACAAAAATTTTATTGTAACTACGCAAATGTTATTGCAACTCCTTGCTCTGTGAATGCGTACGGGAGGTAACGTCCCCCTCCTTTAGTCTTTGAGGTTTCAATTTTAAACCTCAAAGACCTCCATTCTTCTATATTAAGTTGAAACATAAAATCTGTAGGGAATCTATTAATATTCCTCTTTACAGAAAGGTTTAATGACTTAGTCTCTATGCCATAAAGTTCCGCCAAATCATAATCAAGCATCACCTTCTGCCCTCGTATCTCATATATCTTCCTTTCTATAGATGCCAATGCTATCTCTGTTTTCTGTTCCATAATTACCTCTTGTTAAACTTACAATGTATGGGGCAAAGAATAAGTGTTTTATATAATCTGACCAAATGCAACTATTCCTGGACAAGCACTCTGCTATGGCAGTTCAATTTGTCTTGCACTCTGTGTTTCCAAGGCTAAAGAAGAAGTCCTCTGTTGGTGTTCTCAAGTATACGCATTTGCTGAATTGCTATTTGATTCAGTTTAATAAGGCGTTCTGACTGCGGTATACCATCATTGATGAACACAGCGTTTAGGCTCTCCATATTAGACAAACAAATAAGCTCATTCATACTTGCATAGTCTCGTATATTGCCTTTCTTGTTTGGATTTAATTTTCTCCACTGTTTTGCAGTAATCCCGAACATTGCCATATTTAAGACATCCGCTTCATCTGCGTATGTAATAGAGGCTTGTTCCTTTGTAACTTCTTGAGGAATCAAGTTTGCTTTTATTGCATCTGTGTGTATATGATAGTTAATTCTGGATAATTCTCGCTTTGCCGACCATCCTAGTAGTTTTTGCTCACTTTCCTTTAGCCGCTGGAATTCCTCAATGAGGTACAACTTGAACGGAACACTTATGGCTGTGCCAAATTCAAATGCTATATCTTTATATGCGTATGTCCCACCATATTTCCCCTTTTTTACAATAATTCCTATTGCATTCGTTTTTTCTATCCACTCTGAAACACTAAGAACAAATGAATGTAATCCAGCCTGCATCCTAAAGTGGTCGAATTCGACCACTTTAAAATCTGGATTATGTATAATTTCCCAAGTTCCAAGAAATTCAATAGTATAGCGATTTCTTAACCAATTCTTTATTATATCGGCAGCTCTGCTCTCTTTTCCCTTAGCATTTGCCATATCAGTCGTAAGCGTCTTCCAGATGCAACCCTTGTGTTTGGAACAGCACACTAACCTGCATTGCGGCAGAGCCTACACCCCACTACAACATAATTCCTTAAACTCTTGCAAAAACTTTATTGTATTTGAACAGCAAAAACTTAATTGTATTTGCACAACAAAAATTTTATTGTAACTTTGCACTTGTTATGGCAACTCCATCAGAAAATCTTGCACAATCATTGAATGTTCTGAAACAACTTCAGGAATCAAAGAAAAGTACTGTTTTCAGGTCATCTGAAATATCAAGAACCCATTTAGAAAGGCTTGTCAACAACGGGTTTCTTATGAAGATAATAAACGGATGGTACATTCAGACAGACCCTGCCACACGAGAAGGAGACTCTACATCGTGGTATATGTCATATTGGAGATTCATAAAGGATTTCATAACTGAAAAGTTGGGAAATGAGTGGTCTCTTACTCCTGAGGTGTCATTAGATATACAGACAGGAAACTGGACGGTATTACCTCAATTGATTATCCGCTCTAAAAAATGTTCAAATACAACAGTAAATCTGCCTTTTGCCTGTAGTATATATTTCTTAAAGGCTGAAACTCCTACAAATATTGTAAAGGAGAATCAATACGGACTGAATGTATATAGTATTGCGGAGGCTCTTGTAATGTCATCGCCCGTACTATATAAAAACAACAGTATGACGGCAAGAATCGCATTAAGTACTATAAAAGATGCCGCCGATATTCTACCTTATATTCTTGACAAAGGACGTCCATCTCGTGCCGAAAGAGTTATCGGGGCTCTGTACAACTGTCAGATGACAAAAATAGCGGACGATATTAAAGAGACATTAGTCCGTTACGGTTATGACATACGTGAGACAGACCCTTTCACAGAAAAATACGAGTATGTAAAGGAGCAATCTCCGTATGCTGTAAGAATCAGACTGATGTGGCAGAATATGCGTGACGCCATTTTGAGTGTAAAACCAAATGTTCCCAAAGCATTGAGTACGAATGCTTATTTTGATGATATTGAGGATAAATATAAACAAGATGCCTATCATTCACTATCAATTGAAGGGTATAAAGTAACAGAAGAACTTATTGATAAAGTTCGTAGAGGAGATTGGAATCCTGCGGATAACAATGAAGATAAAGATAGTAAAGCGGCACTTGCAGCAAGAGGCTACTGGCAAGCATTTCAGGTAGTTAAAAACAGTATACGCTCAATATTCAATGGAGAAAATGCTGGTGTTGTGGCTGAAAATGACCATAGAAAATGGTATCAGGAGGTGTTCGCCCCATCTGTGATGGTAGGCATTCTAAAGGCATCAGATGTTGTGGGATACAGGTCGCATCAGGTGTATATAAGAAACTCAATGCACACACCTCTAAATGCAGATGCTGTCAGAGATACAATGCCTGTCCTTTTTGACTTATTAAAAACAGAACCTGATGCTTGGGTGAGGGCTGTTGCCGGGCACTTTATGTTCACATTCATACACCCGTATATGGATGGCAACGGACGTATGGGAAGATTCTTAATGAATCTAATGCTTGCCTCTGGAGGCTATAGATGGACTATAATACCAACGGATGTCAGAGAACAATATATGTCAGCATTAGAACAAGCCAGCGTTCAAGGTAACATCACACCATTTGCCACACTGATTGCAAGCAAACTTTGTTGCCAGTGAAATCGCACCGCTACAAAGGTGCGCATAATGGCTATGTTAACCTCTATGGCTATCTTACTATTAAGTATTCCGGAAAGCATTGCAACTCCTTGCTCTGTGAATGCGTACGGGAGGTAACGTCTCCCTCCTTTAGTCTTTGAGGTTTCTATTTTAAACCTCAAAGACCTTCATTATCTAAAAAAAATCATAAACAGCACCGCAGTTTATTATCTATTGCATAATTTATTTAACTTTGCACCGTAAAACAAAAACACACAAATTATGCTTACACAAAATTCAGAATTAAGACAGAGTGCCTGGGAAGCAATGACAGGCAATTGGAAACCGGCGGTTATAGCCTCACTGGTAATTGGAGTAATCTTTTACATCGGGGCGGGAGTCTTTACTGGATGCGGAGTGTCATCATCATTCGGCATCTCATCATTCATCTATTGGGTGTTCATTTTTGCGTTGGTAATGCCAATACATTATGCGTTCACCATTATTATGCAGAATTTCCTTAATGGTGCAAGAGAGAATGTGCTTGAGGATACCTATAACTACTTCAAGTCAAACTACTCACGTGCTGTCATAACATCAGTTTTGGTTGCTGTTTACACCGCATTGTGGTCTATGCTTTTCATTATCCCTGGCATTATAAAGTCATACTCATACGCTATGACATTCTACATTGCCAATGAAATGCCTGAGAAGAGTTCTGAGGAGTGCATACAACTTAGTATGAAGATGATGTACGGTAATAAAGCCAAGTTGTTCTGGCTTGATATGAGTTTCATAGGCTGGTTCCTGCTTTGCGCCATAACATTTGGTATTGCGGCACTCTTTGTAGAGCCATACTGGTTCACAGCACGCGCCGCCTTCTATGAAGACCTCAAGAAAGAGACTATTTCAATCCCTCAATAATATTGAGCATCTTACGGGTTGCGGTGATGGCGGCTTCGGTCTGGTCAGCATCAAACCCGTGAGTTTTGAAAATGGTTCCGTTCATATTCCAAGTTATGACGGTCTGTACAAACGCATCGGTGCGTCCGCCCGGAGGAATGGAGACTATGTAGTCTGCAAGTATAGGATGCGGTTTCCCAAGTGAGTCATAAATTTTCCACAACGCTTTCATAAAGGCGTCATACTGACCGTCTCCTGAGGCTGATTGCTGATACGGGTTTCCCTCTATCTCCACAGCAACATTGGCAACAGGCTTGAGCCCTTGTGCAAGTGATAGCGAATAGTTAGTAATTCTTACTTTTTCTTCGGTATTCGCACTCTTTAACACGTCAGAAACTATATATGGTAGGTCATCTTGCGTAACTATCTGTTTTTTGTCTCCAAGTTCTGTTATACGCTCAGTAATCTTCTTCATTTGAGTCTCATCAAGTTCTATTCCAAGAGCCTGAAGATTTTTCTGTATGGTTGCCTTGCCTGACATTTTGCCAAGAGCATACTCACGTGTACGCCCGAAACGCTCTGGTATGAGGTCATTATAATAAAGGTGGTCTTTGACATCGCCGTCAGCGTGCACACCGCTCACCTGAGTAAATACGTTCTCCCCCACCACAGGCTCATTCTTAGGTATGTGTATGCCGGAATAGGTCTCAACCAACTTGCTCACACGGTTTATCTGTGTCTCATTCACAGATGTCTTCTCTTTGAGTTGGTCTGTAAGAACGGGGATAACGCTTGATAGAGAGGCGTTTCCGGCTCGCTCTCCAAGACCGTTTACCGTAGTGTGAACACAATCAATGCCAGCCTTGACGGCGGCGAATATGTTTGCCACGGCAAGTCCGTAGTCATTATGCGGGTGGAAATCAAAGTGAAGGTCAGGATAACGCTCCACCATCTCACGGCAGAAGTTATATGTGTCATCGGGGTTAAGGACACCAAGAGTGTCAGCAAGCATAAAACGGTTTACGTTCTTATGACGCAACCTCTCAATAAAGCGGAAGATATACTCCTTGTCCTGCATCATTCCGTGACTCCAGTCCTCAAGGTAGAGATTAACGCGTATGCCCTTCTGACAAGCGTAGTCAAGCGTGTCCTCCACATCTCCCAGATGCTCCTCCTCACTCTTGCCGAGTTGCATTTCACAATGCTTTGAAGAACCTTTGCACAGTAGGTTCATAACTTTGAACCCTGTGTTATATATCCAATTAACAGACTCATTGCCATCAACAAAACCAAGCACCTCAATACGGTCAAGAAACCCCTTGCCGGCAGCCCACTTTGAGATTTTCTCCGCTGTAAGAAACTCCCCTTTTGAGACGCGCGCCGATGTTACCTCAATACGGTCAACACCCACCTCCTCAAGCAGAAGACGTGCTATGCTTAGTTTCTCCTGAGTGGCAAAGGATACTCCAGAGGTCTGCTCCCCGTCACGCAGTGTTGTGTCAAGAATCTGTATCATACTCTAAATAAATTGATTAACTGCGTCAATATATGCCTGCAATGATGCAAGTACAATATCTGACGATGCTGAAAATCCGTAATATAGTCCATCTTTATAGAGAACCTGCATATAAACTTTACCTATGTCATCACTGCCACGATCCACTGACTGAATTGTGAACTCCTGCAGTGTCATATCCACTCCAAGAATCTGCTTGAGTGCCTTGATGGAAGCGTCAACGGGTCCGTTTCCAACCGCTGTAGCCTCCTTCTCAGAACCTTTGACACTCAGTTTCAAATATGCCACGGCACCATCGCCAAGAGCGGATGATACCTTATGCTCCAAAATCTGAACAGCCGTTGCGGTGTTATGGTCAACACCAGAGATGGCGACAATGTCATCATCTGTTATATACGTCTGACTGTCAGCAAGTTTCAAAAACTTTGAATATATGGAGTCAACCGTTTTAGAGTCTGTTACATCAACGCCAAGACGTTTCAGTCTGGCTTTAAGCGCAGCCCGTCCGCTACGTGCCGTAAGAACAATGTTTGACTTGTCAGCCCCCACATCCTTAGGGTCAATAATCTCATACGTCTCCTTATGTTTGAGCACTCCGTCCTGGTGTATCCCCGATGAATGAGAGAAGGCGTTTCTGCCAACCACAGCCTTGTTAGCCTGTACGGGAGAATTCATCAGATTTGAGACCAAATGACTGGTTTTTACAATATTACGAGTCACAATACCAGTATCAAATCCAAGATTTTTATGACATTTGAGAGTCATACAAATCTCCTCCATAGCGGTATTACCGGCACGCTCACCCACCCCGTTCACGGTACACTCTACCTGACGGGCTCCGTTTCTCACACCCTCAAAAGCGCAAGCCGTAGCCATTCCCAAATCATTATGGCAGTGGACAGAGAGTATTACATTATCTATGCCCTTGACATTACCTTTAAGGTACGCAATCTTCTCTCCAAATTCATTTGGCAGGCAGTAGCCGGTAGTGTCAGGAATGTTAACAACAGTGGCACCCGCCTTTATCACAGCCTCCACCACCTCTGCAAGAAACTGATTGTCAGTGCGTCCCGCATCCTCACAGTAAAACTCCACATCGGGGACAAAACGGCGGGCGTACCTCACAGACTCAACGGCACGACGCAGTATCTCCTCACGTGTGGTCTCAAACTTATACTTTATATGGTAGTCTGATGTTCCTATACCAGTATGAATACGCTTCTCAGAGGCATACCTCAGAGCCTCAACCGCCACATCAATATCTGATTTAAGGCATCTTGTAAGGGCACATATAACAGGTCCCTTGACAGCCTTTGAAATCTCAACAACAGAGTTGAAATCACCAGGAGATGAGACAGGAAACCCCGCCTCAATAACGTCCACACCCAAACGTCCGAGCGCGCCTGCAATCTGAATCTTCTCAACGGTTGAGAGGTGGCAGCCTGCCGCCTGTTCTCCGTCACGCAGTGTGGTATCAAAGATATAGACCCTCTCCATTGTTGTGTTGATAATATAGGGTGCGAATTTACGAAAATTATTAGTAACTTCGGTGCAAATTTTAAAAAAGCGATGAAATCAACACTATTGAAAATTAGAAATTTAGTTACCACGATAGTTATGACCGCACTATTTGCGGCGTGCGGCAGCAGTGGAGAGAGTGATGAGACCGCGGAGCCTCAGCCTGTCACAGAACCTACGTATGAGTATGGAATCTGCGTTGACAGCCTGACAAAGGTTGAAGGCGTGGTAGGCAGCGGAGAGAGCGTCTCTGTTCTGTTTGACAATCTTGGAATTGACGCAGGTACCGCATACAAGGTTCAGTTCTTGCCCGACTCTCTCTTCAACGCAAAGCGTGTTAAAGCAGGCAACCGCTACACAGTCTATTTCTCAAATGAGGGTGACACACTACATAACGCACTTGAGAATCCACAATACTTTGTCTATCAGAACACCTTTACAGACTACACTGTTATAAAACTTGGAGATTCTCTTACGGCATACCGCTACCGCAAGCCTGTGGAAGTTAGGGAGCGTGTGTCAGAGGCTCAGATTGAGTCATCACTGTGGAACGCCATCACAGGCAACAACCTTAACATAGCCCTTGCAGGTGACCTCTCTGACATTTACGCCTGGACTATTGACTTCTTTGGCATACAGAAAGGAGACGGGTTCAAAGTCTATTATACAGAACAATTTGTTGACGGCGAATGCATAGGCATCGGGGAGATAAAGGCGGATATATTCCAACATAATGACAGCAACTACCTTGCATTCAAATATGACACGCTTGACTTTCACGGATATTGGGACGCACGGGGACACAGTCTGCGCAAGGCATTCCTGAAGGCTCCGCT
>JAZLIE010000141.1:0-3519 GCA_045617165.1 Candidatus Enterocola sp.
TATCAAATACAGGAAGCACATCAGGTACAAGCAATGCCTCTGCTGTTGCTGGTGCAGATGCTAACGGAACCACTGTTGCAGATGCCAATGAGTCCGCTCCAGACCTCTACTACTACCACACAGATCATTTGGGAAGCACCACGTTTATCACAGACAGAGACGGTAATGTAGCCCAATACTTAGCCTACACCCCGTACGGAGAGACCTTTATAGAAGAAAGGGACGTTACACCGTACAAGTTTAATGGAAAGGAACTTGATGCGGAAACAGGACTATATTATTACGGAGCAAGATACTATGACCCAAGTGCGGCATTGTGGCTTGGCGTTGACCCCCTTGCAGAGAAATATCCTGATGTGAGTCCGTATGTGTATTGTATGGGGAATCCCGTGAATTATGTTGATTTATTAGGCGAGGAACCAAATGAGGATGAATCAGCACGAATGTGTGATCATTCATACGGAAATAAAGGTGATGATATCCTTACCGGAGGTTGGCAGGTTAGTAAAGATGCGGATAAAAATTTCGGTATCACTCTAAATGATGCAAAATCTGGTTTCAAATCTCAATTATACGAGAGAACCAATAAAGATGGAACAATAGAGTATGCCTATGCATTTGCAGGTACTGATTTTACAGAACTTAACGATTGGGAAAACAACGTTCTGCAAGTTTTTGGTCAATCGGATCAATACTCAATTGCGATGGATAATGCCGACAAGTTGGCAGAAGCATTGATAGGATCAGAAATAACCTTTGTTGGATACTCTTTGGGAGGAGGCATGGCTGCTGCTTGTGCATATAAAACCGGTTTGAAAGCAAAAACTTTTAATGCCGCAATAGTATCTCCATTGACAGTTGGATACAATTCCAACGCTAAAATAGATGCGTATGTAAATGTAAGGGACGAGTTGCGATGGTTCCAGACCCTACCGCCAAATGGAGATGTTCATTGGAGAATAAACCAGGCGTCACCATTAGGACACAGTATTGACAATTTTTACAAACCAGGAATAATCAAGCACATATCTTCATTTTTCAAATAAAAATTAGTAACATGAAAAGAATCCGTACAGTTGGTGTGCTGATAGTTATTCTAATAGCAGGTTGTACCAACAATAAAAAACATTATATAGGAATGGACAAACGTATCTTCAAGGGTACAATAGCGTGGAACTTGGCCTGTGCTGTATATGACGAAGATACATTGAAAATCAAGGAACAAATAATTGAGAAGAAAATTCCGGTTGACTTTCAAGAACCATATTATGGAAATACGGTTCTAATGAATGCTGTTATGAACCGATCTTACACATCTGTAGAATGTCTGTTGAAATTAGGGGCTAATCCTAATTTGTACAGTGATACAATTAACCATATTGGGGAAAATGCTGTAGTGTTGGCTTCTAAATTTGATAGACCGTCTAAAATATTAAAACTTATCCTGGATTATGGGGGCGATCCGAATTCTCGATGTAGTGGTTCCGAAATAACGACAAAAGATTGTAGATCTTCATATCATAGCAATGCTCTTGCCGAGGCGGTAGGTTATTCAATTGAATCAGAAAAAAAAGTCAAATTATTAGTGGAATACGGGGCTGATGTAAATCAAAGAATTGGGAAAGAATACCCCATAGCACTTAAAGAGGCCTTAATACTCAATATGAAGATAGCATTATACTTGCTGAAAAATGGAGCGGATTACACCTGTGATTTTTCAGACCACATATTTTCAAACGAAAGAGAATCTATTTTAGTGGTTTTAAGGCGGAATTTTCCAAAATTGAATTCAAATGAATATTACGCAAAAAAGGAAGTCATAAAATTCTTGAAAGAACGCGGACTAGATTATGACAAGGAACCAATTACCCCAGCGTTGTTAAAAAGAATACAGAATCTTTACCCAGACACATGGGAAGAATATATAAAAGTTTATTGACTGTTGTTTAACAATTCGCATCCTTGACATCGTGAAAAACATCTGCCGACAAAATTGCTCAATGTAAGAATACTTATGTGACAAATTACCTATTTAACGGAAAGAAACTTGATGCAGAGACAGGACTATATTATTATGGAGCAAGATACTATGACCCCACCACTGCCCTATGGCTTGGCGTAGATCTCTTTGCAAAGAAATATTCTGAGGTGAATCTGTATGTGTATTCTTGCACTCGGCAAAAACCAAAAACAGAACGCTTTTTGTAACTTTTTTCGCTTCGCTCAAAGAATTTTTGGAGCAGTGAGAGCAGAAACCAAGTTTACTTGGGTTCTGCCGAGTCGCAACAAAAAGGCAGGCGAAGCCTGAACGTTAACTGATGCTCGGAAGATGCAAAAGCATAAAAGCTTTTGTCCGTTGTGTTTCAGCCCAAATAAGAGCAAACTCTTTTTAGGCTGAATCCCACCGTACAAAAAAAACTCCGTTTTTTTGCATCTTCACTCGCTTTTTGTAACTTTGTACAATCTCTTAAAAGATTTGAGTTATGGAGGCAACGCTTAAGAACTACCCGTTAGGGATATACACTTTCAGTGAGATAATTGAAAGGAATCTTTTCTATATAGACAAGACTGGTTATGTATATGACATAGCCAATAGGTACAAGTATGTGTTCCTGAGCCGTCCACGCCGTTTTGGAAAGTCTCTGCTTGTAGATACATTGCAGTGCTATTTTGAGGGCAGAAAAGAGTTGTTCGCAGGCTTGAAAGCTGACGCTCTTGAGAAGGATTGGGTGAAATACCCTGTGCTTAGGTTTGATATGAGCTCTGTAAAGGCTACAACAGTTGCAGACCTTAAGAGTAAACTTAACAATATGCTGTTGGTGTATGAAGGTCTCTATGGTAGTGCCGCATCTGAAACCACTTTTGGTGACAGGATGATAGGGCTTATTCAGAGAGCCAACGCTAAGACAGGTCAAAAAGTTGTTTTGCTTATAGACGAGTATGATTCAGCTCTTCTAAAAGTAATGCATAACACAGCACTGTTTAATGAGATGCGTGATGTACTAAGGGATTTTTATGCTCCAATAAAGATATGTGACTCCATAATCCGTTTCGGCTTCATAACTGGCATAACCAAGTTCTCACAGCTGAGCATATTCTCTGAGATAAACAACCTGAAGACAATAAGTATGCTGTCTGAGTATGACGGTCTGTGTGGCATAACCAAGGATGAACTTCTCACCCAGTGCAAGCCTGACATACAGGCATTGGCTGATAAATTAAGATGCAGTTATGATGATGCTGTGTCAAAACTCACTGAGAATTATGAGGGCTATCACTTCTCTTCAGGTATTGACGGAATTATGACTGATGTATTCAACCCGTTCAGCCTTATAAACGCTTTCAATGACGGTATGCTGAATCAGTACTGGTACAGTTCAGGCACGCCTACGTTCCTAATAGAGGAGATGCGAAACTACAAATCAGAGCTTTATGAGATTGATGGTCAGAGCGTAGATGAGAACAGTTTCAACGTGTCGCCAGAGGTTGCGGATACCGCCTTACCTATGCTTTACCAGA
>JAZLIE010000142.1:0-2503 GCA_045617165.1 Candidatus Enterocola sp.
AGATGTGTTCAGTTCCTACTCAATGAGTATGGATTACAACATAATGTCATCACCGCTGTTATATGATTTGACAATAACCGCCACAAGTGGTATAAAATCCACGAAAAATGCTTACCTTTACGGAGAAAATCAGCCTGGCGCACCAATAAAGGTTGGTGACACTGATTACAAGTATGACGCATCAGGCAATCCTGTGTCAATGCGTGGCGGAGATTTGGAGCGCACGCTTAGATATGATGCGGAGAACCGCCTGAGAGTAATAGAAGATACACAAAACAGCACTATGAGCCTATATACATACAACCATACCGGAGAGCGCTCACTCAAACGCTACGGAGCGTTCAACACCGCATACGTAAACGGGGCATACGCAGGCTCAGGTCTTGACGGTCTGACCCGCTACAGTGCATACGTAAGCCCTTACTATGTAGAGCACGGCACAGGTACAAATTCATCCACCGCAACCAAGCATTGTTACATTGGTACTGAGCGCCTTGTCAGCAAGCTTGTGACTGAGAGTGGTGGCAAAGAAGACCAATCCACCGATGAGGACACATATTACTATTTCACAGACCACTTAGGCAGCACCACCCACATAACGGACAAAGGAGGCAAAGTAGTGCAGTACGCAGCATATACACCGTATGGAACGTTATTCAGAGAATACAAGAGCGTAATGCCGTACAAGTTTAACGGCAAGGAATTAGACCAGGAGACAGGCTATTATTACTATGGTGCAAGATACTATGACCCAAGTGCGGCATTGTGGCTTGGAGTAGACCCGTTGCAACACAAGTATCCAGAGGTTAGTCCGTATGTATATTGTGCAGGAAACCCAATCAAGTACGTGGATCCGGATGGGAGAGAGAAGATTATTTCATTTTACACTGATGGAAATGCTACTAAGACGGAATCTCAAAGGTCAAAAGATAACAGGGTGATAATGGAGAGTGCTAACAAATATTATGACAATCCAAATTCTGTTGCTGTTTGGGCACATGGAAGTGACAATGGTAATACTATGGTCATGTTTGATGGTTCCAAAGATGGTAAGATATCTCAATATTACTATTTTGATCGATTTTTGTCTAAAAACAGTGATGTTTATGTGAACAATTCTGCTGAGCAAAAAACCACATTGGTTATTCTTCATTCTTGTGAAACTGGAAAAGAAAATGGATTTGCTCAAAATATGTCTGAAAAATTAAATATATTAGTGGTTGCTCCAACCGAAAATGTTTCTGTTGATAGAAAGACTTCAAATGAGATAGGAGTCAATAACAATGGTGGCTGGAATGTTTTTTACAGAGGCAAAAAAATGGATAGTTTTTCTGGCACAACTCAACCAATATTTAAGAATCCAGAACAAATAATTGATAAATACGTTCAAAAATATGAGAGACTTTATAACAAAGAGGAATAACACGTTGATTACAGTTATTCTAATATTGTGTAGTTGCTGTATGTTGGCAGAAAACAGTGACAAGGACATTATTACCATCACTCCACAGTATACTTCACAGGAACTTGATTCCATCAAAAAAAGGTTTGTTGAAAAAGGAGATCATAACGCCTATGTGACATATTTTGGATATAGAGGTGACGATCAAGAGTTGTTGTATTCTTTCTATATGGCAAATAAATACAATGATTCTGGAGCTCAATACGATATATATCAAAAACTTACAAGTTTTCACAATGACCTTGGAGTAGAAATAGACTCTGCGACCAATGCACTTGCTATTTCATATTTAAAAAAGAGTGTTGAACAAAATGATTTTTACGCACAATGCGAAATGTCACGATTACTGCTCTACGGCATTGGTGTTCCTCAAGATACCGCTGCCGCAAAGGAATATATATACAAAATATTTGACAAACCGAAGGCGGACAAGATCTGGTTTATTGACAAACGAAAGTATGAGGAATCCTTAAACATTAAAAAATCCAATAAAGGAGATGAGAAATTTTTTATAACGTATTTCGGACGTAGAAATGATGATCAAGAATTGCTGTATTCTTTTTTTATGGCAAATAAATACAATAGTGCAGTGGCTCAATACCATATTTATGAAATGCTGACAAGTTTTTACAATAAGCTTGGAATGAAAATAGACCCGGAGACTAATGCACTTGCTATTTCTTTTCTTCAAAAAAGCGTCGATCAAAATGACTCATACGCACAATTTGAAATGTCAAGATTACTACTTTATGGCATAGGTGTCCCTCAAGACACCATTGCCGCTAAAGAGTACATATATAAAGTGTTTGAAAAAAAGGATGCGGACAGGGTTTGGCTTATAAGAAAAAGACAGTATGAAGAATCTTTAAAAAAAGCCAAAAAATAAATACGTTTGTATAGGCAAGTGATTGGGGTTGCTCTGTTAGACTGGTTGACGGAAAATACGGCAAGGATGCACAAATTGTGAATGCGCAGGGTGACGTTATAGATACAAAACCAGCAACAGCGGGAAATCAACACTGTGCGTTTGTAAATATTGTT
>JAZLIE010000143.1:0-6735 GCA_045617165.1 Candidatus Enterocola sp.
CATCCTCTCCAAAAATTTCCTCAGTCTGAGGTTTTATGTTATATTCTTTCATGAGTTTAAGCTTGTTTTCAGCCTTTGCCTTGTTGTAGTAAAAGCCCGTCCCGGTTGCTACCTCAGCCCCAACGGAGGGGATGAGGTAACAAAGCGGAGTGAGGTCACAGGTTACTGCAATCATCACGCAGGAGAAAACTATTACCGATGTATTAAGGATTGCGGCAATAATGAGGATTTTCTTAGAAAATTCCCAATTCTTAGAGTGTCTGTGTGTAGTCAAGGCAAATCCACCCCGCTCCCGATTTTAACTTACCCCAATTACCTTGGGTCTGAACAATGGTATAACAACCACCGTCCCTAATTACTCCTGTAACGGAATAATTTGTTCCTGCCCCTTTTCGGATATTCAAAGCGTCCGCAGTCACCTTGACAATAAAGTTTGTCGCAGCGGTCACAGGGGCAGTTCCAGTGGGGTTTGCTTCATACACATCTTTCTCATCAACCCAACCATATACATTGGAGGTGCTACCTTTTACGGCTACAAGGTGGTAAGGGTGTTTGCCCTTATATACCTTTGTGATTTCAGCCTTACCGGGTTTACAGGCAACCCCCTTGGAAGAATTGGCAGAGGTATAATGAGTAGTGCCGTTGAAAGTAACCACATCACCAACTTTGAGGTCGGCTTTGGTTTCAACCGGGGTAGTATTGGAAACCGCCCCCATAGCAGCGGCAACCGCTTTTCTGAAACCATCCATCGTGTAGCCTGTTTTCAGACCATCCCATAGATGTTCAGGGTCAACATGGGAGGAAGCAACCCCGGAAAGTCTGCCCTCATTATGGGAAATGATTACACCGCTCTTGAGAGGGTCAAGGTTATACTTTTTGCAGAGATAAGCAAAGAGTTTTACAGCACTTTCATAAGTACGCTTTACAACTGCTTTTGCGGTTGCAGTGTCGGAACAAGTGAAATTTGCCCCGGAAGTGTATTTGATGCAAGCGGGTTCACACATTTCAACTCCGATATGAGTATTATTCGCAGAACCGCCAGCGTGCCAACCTCTCCTATTCCACGGGAGAGTTTGGTACACATCCCCAGTATTACCATCAATGAAGCCATGAACACAGGCAGAGTCATAAGACTCACTGTTCCAGTTCTTCACAAAGACAGAAGCACTTGGCTGAGGGCAACCAACGGAATGTAACATTAAGCCCTGTACCGTAATGGTCTTTCCTGCTGTATAACAGGGGTTCTTTGTGAGAATACTTTCAATGATTTTTACATCGGTTTTTTCCACGGTATTATTGGGGGCGGGAGTAGATGTATTCTCAACATCATACTTTGGTCTGCCATAGCTATCAATGTAGCCATCAGAACGGGAATAAGTTCTACGGGCAACCTGATTGGAACTATTGCCCTCAATGGTGGTAATCTGAGAACTGCTTACAGTCTCAACAATACCCGTGTGAACAATGTCCCCACCCTGCTTGAAAAATACTTGGTCACCGGGTTCAGGGGTAGAATAAATTCTACCCTGAGCCTTGTAATAACCTTTAGAATAGATGCAACCAGCACCCAGTTCCCCAGTCTGACATTCGATGTTTTCAGCTTTTGCCCTATTCTTGTCGGCAAGCTGGAAGAAACACCAGTCAACAAATACATCACACCAAGCAAAACCGTTTTTATTCCCGTTATAATACCCAGCCGCAGCAAGGTCACGGGCATATTTGGTGTAATTGTTGCTTCCTGCATTGGCAGTATTGCTATCAAGAGAAGTGTTTGAAGCTTTCTCTTTATACCCGATTTCTGCCTGAGCAATGGCAATCAGTTTTTTTGCTGTGCAAGTCATGTTTATGTCTCCTTTCTTTGAAGTAAAACTTGAGGATATACCACATCTGTTCAAGGTAGCTTACTTTTCTATAACTCATAAACTCACCTCTTACTGCCTTTGAGTCAAATGCTCCAAATCCTCAATTCGATGATTGATAACCTTAATCTGTTCCTGAACCACGGGCATACTTTCAGCAAAGAGTTTTGCATAATGGTTATGCTCTTTCACATCCTCTTTAATAGCGGTCATTTCAGTTTTCATAACCGCTTGCTGAATTTCCAACTTGTTCTGAACTTTATTTGTTGCGGCTTTATAGGAAACCACAATACCTATTAGACTTATACCCCCGCTGATGAGGGCTACAATAACTGCTTCACTCATAAGGCATCACCTCAGTTATTTTCTTCGGGCTTGTCCGGGAAAGTCACATTAAAGGGGAAACCCTCCTGCTGAGGAACATCACGCAAAGCCTGTCTGTATGTTGCCCAGTTGTTTTTTGCGATATTGGCAAGGGCTTTCAGCCATACAAGCCAAGCCGTAAAAGTCTGCCCTGAGGGGGCATCAGGTAAGCAACGGTCAAGGCAAACATGAGCATCACTTTCATCCAAAAGCTTATTTCTCAAAGCCCTCACAAGCTTTGCCGCCATTTCCTCATCCTGTTCTTCACAAGCCTGAGCGTAAAGCTGCTGCATTACATCTTCCATCTGAGTCCTGAGGTTTTCGCAAATTGCTTCACACCTTGCCAGTCTCAGCAAATCATTGTTACTCATTACCTTTTCCTCCTTTTGTAAGATTACGGTAATACTCTTTCATCTTCTGCTGTAACATATAGGTATCGCCCCTATCAGCATTAGCCAACCAAGCTTCAAGACTTTTCTGAGTAGTCCCTTTTGCCACCTGACCCGCCTGTTCTTTTTCCCAAAGTTTAGCCAACTTTTTCCTTTGTTCGGCGGGTTTCTTTTTATCCATCAACTGCAATATTCTCCCTGAGTCTGTAATGACAAATCTCCACTTTATCATTTTAATGCCCTGACTCAGAGGGTATATTGTGGTTTTACCATTGAGTTTCAAACCAAGTGCTTCTACATGAGATTGGATTTCTTTCAAACAGTTCTGTAAAAACGCTTTATCCGGGTGAAACAAGACAAAATCATCCATGTAGCGAACATAGTGTTTTACTCTAAGGACTTCTTTGATATAGTGGTCTAAGTCATTCAATACGGCTAACTCTACCAACTGACTGATTTGGCTACCCAAACCTATACCGCAATCGCCCTCAAAACTATCAATAACATCACAGACTGCTTTGATTGCATCCGGGTCTGTAGCATTTTTACGAACAGCGGCTTTTGCAACTTCGTGAGAGGTAGTAGGAAAGAAATGGTGAATATCACACTTCAATACCCATCCCTTGTTTCCATACTTTTGATTGTATTTTCTCAGGTGTGCAATCATCCGCTCATGGGTGTAGGTAGTTCCTTTCTCTTTCTGACAGGCAGGATTATCCGTAATAAACGAGTCCACCATATCCTTGTAGAACCCCGCATCACACAAAGCCCTTTGGAACTGTCTGTCTCTTATGCGTGTAGCAACTATGGTTCTCTCTTTCGGTTCGTGGATTTGAAAGGTTTGATAGGGACTGATTTTATATTTGCCATTCAAAAGGTCTTGCCTTAGGTTGTATGTATTCCTGAGGGCATTTGCTTCATATCCAACAACAGAGTCTTTCCATCGGACATTCTTGCAGGACTTCTTCAAACCTTTGTACAAGTTTCCAAATTCAATGGCATCTTGGTAATACTTCATAGGGGATAAACGGGTGCTGATAACAAGACCACCCCGGAGGGTGCTTGTGTCACCCGTAAAGTTCACTCCTTTCAGAGCAGGGTTAATCACTCCTTGCGTGAGCGTACTGCTTTGGCTTTCGCTACTTGAAACTGACATTCTCACAATCCGGGACGCAGCCGTTGGCATTGTTGGCATTGTTGTTGTTCAGAGTACCATCCGAATTGACATTGCGAACATTGTTAGCGTTAGTGGGGTTAGGAGTCCGCATCCACCAATTCCCGGCTGGACAATAGTGATTAACCCTCATTATTTATCTTGAGGTAAATAATGCTTTGTAACGCTGTTTATCAGATTTCATCCAAGCCTTGAGTTTATCATCACATGATAGGACTAAACCCGTCCAATACTCAATTCGTTTGGCTTCAATACTGAAAACAACGAAAGCTACATCCATGAGTGACAATAAAGCATCTAAATGAGAATGGGCTTCTACTTGCTGTTGCCGCCTGTACATATAATCGGCTTCTGTCTGAACAAGAACAGCATTTGCCCGTCTGATACAGGTCATTGCATCAATACATTCTGTTACAATGCGCTGAGTCATTATCCATCTGTGAGATTTCGGAAAGACTTTCTCATTTCGACAAATCTCTATTGTATATTGGGTGAGAACTCTACATTCATTGAGAACCTGTAAAGTTCCCTCACCTCTATCACCTTTCGGTACACTCATAAATGTAACTTCCTTTCTTCATACGCTGCCCCTAACGGGGCAGATTAAGGGATTAGTAGATGGTGCAAGCCGGGACGCAGCCGTAGGCATAGCCGGCATTGGTGCTGTTCAGAATACCATCCGAACGGACATTGCGAACAGAGTAAGCGAGAGTGGGGTTAGGAGTCCGCGTCCACCAATCCCCGGCTGTTGTGTGACTGTCCATCCTGTACTTTATCCTATCCACGGCGGCAGCCCCCTCATAATAGGGGAACAGAACAGACCCATCAGCAGGGGTATCTTCCGAGTTGAAAACCTCTTTCTGACTTGCAAGATAAAATTTATCCCGCACCGTATAGGTACTGTTTACCGGGGTTGTGGAGTCAGGTGCTTCATAGGTTCTATTGGTTTTACATTTCACATCAACTTCCCCAACCACAGCAAGGAAGTCAGCGGGAAGCCCTGCCATAAATCCTGCTTTGTTTGAAGCCCAAGACGGGGGACGGTCAAAGTGAGTTTGGGGAGTCCATACAGAACCAGCAGCCGCACTACTATTGAGGAACTGTCTGATTGCAGACTCTTTGTAGTTATTACTGCCATATCTAATTCTGTCCCAATGGTTCAGACTACCGCTACCAAGCGTACCAAGGTCGGTTGCCCCGCTAATGGAAGTAGTAGAAACAGAACCAGTCTCAATGGAAGTGGTAGAACCAACCGAACCATATACCGTAAAGGTGTTGGGAGTAGAATTGATAACGATTTGTCCACCAGCGGGTACATCATGAGCAAGGGTGAAATAATAACTGGTAGAACCCTGCTTGAAAGTGTATGCCCCAGCAGACAGAATGGAAGCGGCATAGTACATTGCTTCACCTGAGTCAAACTGAACACCGTCTTTATCACGGTAATGTGCCAACAGGGTCATGGTATGAGCATTGGGGTCATTCGGATTTTTATAAAGGTCATGACCAACCACATCCCATGTAATTTCTCCCCAAGCGGTATGAGAGGTGGTGAACTGTGTTCCTACCGGGAATTTACTTTTTCCCATACCATTACGGACAAAAGTTCTGATAGCAGCCCAGCTATCAATTTCGCTCCCCTCCGCAATGATTTCTGTGTAAGCCGCAATCTGCTGAGTTTTCTCCAACACGGACTGCAAACTTGCTTCTTTCATGATATTAAGGTTCATTTGTTATTCCTCCTGTCCTGCAATTTTGGCAAGGCTTATGACAATATCACCAAGGGCAGAGATAACCCGATTGATAGTATCAATCGTAGGCATCGTGATAGTGTCTGTAACGGTTTCATCATCCGGGTCAGTATAAGAGAGCAGAACTTCATTGTTCTCACCGAGGTTCAAACTGAACCCGTTCAAATCACCCGAACCGCTCAACTGTACATACTCACCATTATGGAAATGATATGTACCGTTAGGGGTTATATAGGTATAGCCCTCTGTTCCCTGAGCAGGAAGTTCATCATAATACCGTACTTCTTCATGCCGCTGAACGATGGTCTGTAAGAAACCCGTGATTTCGTTGATTTTAGAAAGAGCAGACTGAGCGGTATCTTCCTGAGCCACACCCTCAATGCTATCCTCAATGTCCTCTTTTGCCGCCTTAGACTCATCGGCATGGTATTTACTGCTGTTGTTATAAGCCGGGTCTATACTGGGTACATCGACACCACCACGCTTACCAACCGCCCATGCTTCCGCATCCTCAGCACTACCGTCAGCCAAATCCCTTGCGGACTCAGCACCAGTTTTGGCAGTCTCAGCGTCCTCTTTAGCGGTTTCAGCCTGAGTTTTTGCCGTTTCAGCTTCTTCTTTTGCAGAAATAGCATCTTCTTTGGCTGAAACAGCAGAGTCACGGGCAGTTTCCGCAACAGACTGAGCAGACTCAGCAGCGGTCTTTGCAGATACCGCACCCGCTTTTGCTGTCTCTGCATCATCTTTGGATGTTTCGGCATCAGAAGCGAAACCCTGAGCATCATTTTTAGCTGTCTGAGCGGCGGCAACATACCCCGTCATTTCCTGCCTTACCAGTTCAACGGTTTCCTCAGCCGCAGTTTCAGCCGCTTCTTTTGCATCATCCGCATAATTTTCTGCCAAATCTCTTGCAGACTCAGCCTGATTTTTTGCGGTTTCCGCACCAGTTTTGGACTGAAATGCGTTTTGAGCATAAGCATGAGCGTTTTCCTCAGCAGCAAGCGCACCTTGCTTTGCCTGAACCGCTTCATCCTTGGCAACTTCGGCATCCCCTTTAGCCGTTTCAGCATCTTCTTTTGCAGAAATAGCATCGTCCCTTGCAGACTCAGCAGCGTTCTTGTAAAGAAAAGCGTTATTGGCATAAGTAGCCGCATTACCAGCAGAATGTTCAGCCTGTTCAGCACTGTTTTCAGCATTTT
>JAZLIE010000144.1:0-3545 GCA_045617165.1 Candidatus Enterocola sp.
TACTGACCTATATCCCTTGCACTGAAGGCGTTTATAAGACTGAATGGGTTGAACACATCTGTCATTACTCCGTCATCGCCTTTTGAAAAATGGTAGCCGTCATAGTTCTCTGTAAGTTTTGCAACCGCATCCTCAAAACTGATTTTCTGCTTGTCTGCAAGTGCCTGAATATCAGGCTTGCACAGTGTGAGCAGTTCTTCTTTTGTTATGCCGCACAGTCCGTCATAATCGGGCAGCATACTTATGTTGGTGAGGTTGTTTATCTCAGAGAATATGCTCAGCTGAGAGAACTTGGTTATGCCCGTTATGAAACCGAAACGTAGCATTGCGTCACAGATTTTTATAGGTCCGTAGAAGTTGCGGAGCATATCCCTTAATTCCTCAAACACAGGCTTGTTGTGCATAACTTTAAGCAGTGCGGAGTCATACTCGTCTATAAGAAGCACCACTTTCTGACCTGTCTGTGCATACGCTCTGCTTATTATACCTTCAAGCCTTTTACCAAGTGTCACCTCATCATCTGCCTTGCCGTATAAGCGTTCATATTTTCCAAGCATTTGGCTCAAGTCCGCTCTTACATCTTCAACTTTCATTGATTTTATAGCGCTCATATCAAACCTTAGCACAGGGTACTTTACCCAATCCTTTTCAAGAGCATCCGCCTTCAAGCCTGCAAACAACTCCTTTCTGCCCTCAAAATAACACTGCAATGTATCCACAAGCAGGGATTTTCCAAACCTGCGTGGACGGCTAAGGAACACATAGTTGTACTTGTTGGCTATTTGATACACATACTCTGTCTTGTCAACATAAAAATAGTTGCCATTACGTATCTTCTCAAATGTATAGACCCCTAATGGGTAGTTCTTAAGCATTGCCTCCATAACTCAAATCTTTTTAAGAGATTGTGCAAATATACGAATAAGAGAGCAAAAATCAAAAAATGCGATTCTTTGATTGTTAATTTTATGTTCATTATAAATATCCCTGAGGCTTCCGCTGGCGTTGGTTTTTGCCCATCTGGGTCAATCCTTAATACAACGGACAGATAGTGCGATGTACTTAGTGTAAGCGTTCTTATTCAAGCCTGAAACACAGTAGGTTAGATGGCGGTAGTAAGCATAATCACTACTATAGGCATCTGTTGACCAAAAACACCCCCATTTGCCTACTGCATACACACTGCCACTTCCGTAAGCATAGCCAGCTGGCAAACCGGAGAACCCGGTACTGTTGTCTCCACTGCCTCTGTAAAACCAACCACTGGTGGATTTGAGATGCTTGCCAGAATCGTCATATGCCTCCTGAGCAACGGATGCCAATGTATGAAATTCCGCCAAACTTGGTACGTGCCATCCGTTAGGACATATGCCCTGACGTGTGCCTCTGTATTCTCCAGACTGTGCATTTGCGGCAGTCTCATCAGCATATCCCATAGCTGCGGCCCAGCTGTACAGCAGACCGAGACTGTTCCAGTGTTCTTCATCCATATATGCAGGCTTGTCTCCTGAATTACGAGGATCTGTATAATACGGTGCATACGTTTCGCTAATTGATATCGACAGCACTTCCCCCTTGTGCTCGCTTTTGGTGTCATACTTGTTGCAGCGCATATTCTCCTTAAGCCAAACCTGTGTGCCTATCCTTACTGTGTCGTATGTGTTGCCGCATATATCCCTTACTGTTGAGGAAGCCTCGGATGCGATGATTATAAGCAGTGTGAATGCTGTTACTTTAATCTTTTTCATATTCCAGATATTCTTTAATCACTAATATTTATCCAAATACTCCTGCCAATTATCAGGATACCTTTTTTGAAGAGTTTTTTTAATTCTGTCTGGTACTGGTACGGACTTATAATCAATCCCTCTGTTTTTAAGAAATGCTACAATTTTCAGTTTGTATTTGTATTCTTTTGTGTAAAAATCAAAATAGTGTTCCCTCAGGAAATTAGCAAGATATATAGGCTCTCCCTTGTCGTTCGGATTCCAGTACTCTGACGGGATTGAATAATCAGGTCTGTAAAGAACGGGACGTTTGTAATCAGCCCCGTGCAGAAGCAAATAGTATGCTACTTCATACTCATCTAATATAATACTTTGACTGAGAGCAGACCGATTGCATTCATCCTGATAATTCACATCGGCTCCATTATCTATTAAGAACTTAACAACCTCCAAATCACCTGATTCGCTTGCGACTATCAAAGGGGTGTTTCTAGTGCTGTTCCACCGCCTTCTTACGCCAACTTCCACATCATTCACGTCTGCACCATACTTGACCAGCATTTTGACAAAAGCAATGTCTCTATTCCATCCACAATCGTAAATACTGCAAGCGTAGATAATAGCAGATGACCCGTCATACGTGTCACGTATGTTAACGTCCGCACCCAATTTAAGAAGCGTTTTGAATGATGTCATTTGTTGGCGCGTAATTGTCATCATTAGCAGAGTTTTCCCTATTACAGGCTCTTGAAAATTTATTATTTCTGGATTTTTGGCAACTATTTCATTAATTTTGCTCACATCCTCATCTTCAACCGCCTTTGCCAGTTCCCATGCCGGTGTGTCTTGAAAAAGACGGTAATCATATCCATTCAAGTATGACTTATCTACTTTTTTCTCCCTACTAAAGTATGTGCATGATTGCAGCAAACCTAATAGGGTAAACAGAATGGATACGGCTACTATTATCAGTTTATTCATTTTACTCACCTTCAAAATTTTTAAGAATATTGTTAACGCTATGTCCATTAAATACGGATGACACATCGCGTGGCGACAAGTAATTCTTTTTACCATTTACGTCTGGCATTAACGGAATGTTGTTTTGTACTAAATTCAAAGGGTCAGTATTCAATATGTAAGCATTGATATTTCTTTCTGATTTAAACATTGTTTTCAGCCCGCCATTCGCTATTTTGGTTAATGCTCCCACACCTGCCGCATTAAATGTAAATGCCTCTCTGCCTGCTCCATCTCCATACGTGACCAAAGAATTTAAAGCGGCTTCTCCGCCTCCTAATGAGTGACCAACAAAATTAAGTTCATCGTTTGGAAGTGCTTCAGAAAGTCGTTTCGCATTATCGGCAGATTGTTTATATTGACCAGACAAACCCAATGGCTGTTTGAGATTCTCACCCCAATCCTTAGCGTCGTTCGTTCCTGCAGTCGCATAAACATATTCTGTTACCTTTCCATCTACAACTCGCTCGTATACTTGAGAATTAAGACCGTTTTTCTGTGTCAGATGAATACCCCAATCCTTTTGAGACACCCTCCATCCCCCAGTTAGTATGTCATCTGGTTTGTCTCCGTATACATGTGCAGCAATCCTCGCTGCTTCCGCTGGCGTTGGTTTTTGTCCATCTGGGTCAATCAACTTGACTGGATTGCCAGCACAATAGACATACGGACTCACATCTGGATATTTCTCTGCAAGGGGGTCCACGCCAAGCCACAGTGCCGCACTTGGGTCATAGTACCTTGCATCGTAATAATATAGTCCTGTCTCTGCATCCAACTCTTTTCCGTTAAACTTGT
>JAZLIE010000145.1:0-2289 GCA_045617165.1 Candidatus Enterocola sp.
GTCAGAGGGTGATGCCATAAAAGTGTTTACAGCAAGTGATACACAAGGCAGTACTTTGTCACTAAAAAGCGGAGATGGAAAATCAACCGCAGTGTTTAGCGGACCGTGCAGTGAGACAGGACCTTGGATGTCCATATACCCTTCTTCAATGGCAAAAAGTTTTGCGGATGGAGTTATAACATTTGCAGTGCCAGCTACGCAAACATACGCAGGTGCGACATTTGCTAAAGGCACAATGCCGAGTGTTGCATACTCAACCACTACAGATTTGGAATTCAAACACGCTTTCGGTGTGCTGAAACTCCAACTTAAGGGTGAGGGCTCTGTAAAGAACATAAAAGTTACAAATGCTAATGGAGAGAGGATAAATGGCTCATTTACAGTAAACCCATCAACAGGGGATGTATCGGCAAAAAAGATTACTTTTGAATACCCTGCCACACCGGAATGTAAAGACGGAACTCGTAATATTACGCTTGATTGCGGAACAGGGGTGGCTCTTAGTGCGGGTCAGGCTACAGAGTTCTGGATAGTTGTGCCTGCCGGTGCATTTGCAAAGGGGCTTGAGGTGAATATAACATCAACGGATAACCGCAAGGCAAGATTGTACTCTGCAAAAGACAATACAATAAAGGCTGGTGAGATAAAACCAATGCCTGAGATGACCATAGTGTTTGAGGAGCAACTGCCTACGGTAAAAGATGTTTGCAATAATGAGTATCCGGTTGTTAAAATAGGCGACCAATACTGGATGGCGGAGAATATGCGTTGCAACAAATATGAAAGTGACGTGCTTGGTGGGGCTACGCTTACAAAAACACAGAAGGGTCAGTGGGGAGGTACATTTGATCCATACTATGCGGAATATAGTGATGGCGATTGGTATGATGAGCAATATCTTTGGCAATGGATGGATGAGGAGCAATATGGTAAATTAGGATTGTTGTACAATTGGGCTGCGGCTGTTGGTTATGCAACAGGAGAAGAGGCATTAGCACAAGTTGGTTTATATGATGGAGTTTGTCAAGGTATTTGCCCTAACGGCTGGCATATACCAAGTGAGGCTGAATGGCACGAGTTAAGGGATTATGTACAAGGAAGAACAGATTGGGAACCAAGTGGAGAGGAGACCGCCGGATATCATTTAAAATCAGCTACCGGATGGGACACCAGTTGGTCTGATGGTGCTGATAATGCCACAGGCCTTTCCCTTTTTGGTGGTGGAGAAGCACAGGGAAGTTATCAAATAGGCAGTCTTTGTTTTGATGGTTATTATATGTCAGCGGATTGTTATTATAACCCAGAATATCCAGAAGAAGAAAACACTTATTCTTTATGTCATGAAGTTTCTTACGGTGATTCATATTTGGACTGCTACGATGGAGGAAAAGACTCCGGATATAGTGTACGATGCATAAAGAATCAGGAGTAACTACACTTAAATTCACGATACTCACAGGGTCAAGGGAGAGACAAAACTCCCTTGACCTTTTGTTTTGTTGTACCTAACATTTTGTGATTAGATAATAATTTGACGTTATAGTTCGTTTTATGTCGCATAAAGGACAATAAAATATGTACATACACGAAAGAGATGTCCTCATAGGGGTTGAGACCAGAACCTCATCACCAATCCGCATAATCAGAGATAAGGACACCCTACAACATATCCAAATAAAAAACCTCTACCCTTGTGGTGAGGGTGCAGGCTATGCAGGAGGCATTGTTTCCGCCGCCATAGATGGCGAGCGTTGTGCCGAGAGCCTTGCAGCATCTTTTTAAACCACTGCACTTAAAATAGTGCAATTAAACTTTGAAAGCGACAACAATCTCTGTAAACAATGTTACAACAGTGCTGTTTCCTATAAAAACATAGTCAGATACACAGGCAAGAGTGTTACGGCTTTGTCTTTTCGTAAATCCTTGGTGTATATGAGGTATCTGTCACTTATGTAATTTGAATATTTTTCACAGAAGATATCCATTGATTTGTGCTTTCCATATCCCGATGACTTAACCTCTATAGGGCATAGTTTGCCGTTTTTTGATAAAAGGAAATCAATTTCATAGTTATGGTTTGAGGTTTCCGATCTTCCATAATTATATGTTATGTATTGATTTTCAGTGCTAATGTACAATTTTTCTCCCAAATCCCCAAATGTTTTTACGCAAAAATATACATAGTCCCCAAATATGCACTTTTGATAAAAAGTTTATTTATTCGTCGCTACAAATTCACAAAACGTACTTTTTTTCAAAAATGTTTTACATTTTTTGATTTTGTATTCG
>JAZLIE010000146.1:0-14642 GCA_045617165.1 Candidatus Enterocola sp.
CATCTCCTTGGCTCACAGAACGACATGGCTACGATCCGACTTAAGAATACGATTAATACTCACGCTGTTAGCGTTGCCGGTTCTTGCTTTTTCAGAGAACCTAAATGTGGCTTCACCATATTCAAGGTACGGATACGGAGACCTGCAACCTATGAGTGTGGGTCCCGCTAAGAGTATGGGCGGGCTTGGCTACGGCATAAGAGACCATAGGTTTATAAATCCAATGAATCCAGCCTCATACTCGTCGATAGACTCTCTGACATTTATGATGAACTTTGCCCTTTCTGGCACTGTTAACGGAATAAGCAACGGCTCACAGGTCTATAATCAGTTCCGCGGCAAGGTGGATTATGTTACGTTCCAATTTCCCGTGTATAAGTTCATAGGACTAAGTTTCGGTATTATGCCATTCTCTTGCGTGGGCTATAAATATTCACAAACTGATTCAATCCCTGATGTCACACTGCCTGGCAAAAACACACCTGTGAGACAGTCATTTGAAGGCTCAGGTGGTTTTACACAGGTCTATTTGGGTATCTCGTTTGACATAAAGAACAGAGTCTCAGTGGGTGTGAACGGACGCTATATGTTTGGCGAGATATCACACGATAGAAGCGCTACATTTGAAAATAAGACAATTTTCAATTCCACAACACAGTCTCACTATATGAATGTATCATCATTCCTATGTGATTTGGGTCTGCTCTATCACCAGCCCATAAAAAAAGACGAACTTGTTATTGGTGCGACTTACTCTTTTAAACTTCCAATGCCTATGACAAGTCAAATAGTCACACAAACCAATAGTCTGGTGACTGATGACAGCAAATATGACTTTGATTTCCCGATGACTGTTGGCGTAGGTGTATCATATAAGTTCCTTGATAAAGTGGTGGCGGGTGTTGATTTTGAGTGGAGGGATTGGTCAAATGCAAGGTACTTTAATGTTTCGGACACATTAAGGACAACCTACAGGATTGCGGCGGGCGTTGAATATGTAAATAAGCCTGAGTCAAAAAAATATGGTGACAATCTCAGGTTTCGTTTAGGTTTCAATTACGGTAAGTCATACACCAAGATAAATGGTCACACTTATGATGAGTTCGCCGTAACGGCAGGTCTGGGATTCCCGCTGTTCAATAATCTTACAACATTGAATGTGTATTTGGAATACGGACATCGTGGAAATATAAATCAGATTGGGTTGATCGAGGATTATTTCAAGTTCGGGCTTGACATTTCACTTAATGAAAGATGGTTTGTGAAGAGGAAACTTAAATGAAATTGTTTGGAAATATTTAATTTAATATCTTTGTATGTTTAATAGAAAAAATATTATCATTATGAAAAAATTCAAATTGTTTTTTATCATTTCAGCTTTGTTGCTTACAGCCACATCAACATACGCTGTAAAGGCTATTGAGGATGGAAGCAAATTCGGTACAGGTGAGGATAGTATCCGTTGTATTGAGCAGGTTAGTCTGTGTAACAACTATTATAAAATCAAGTCATACGATGAGGCTTACAACAGTTTTAAGATTGTGTTTGATGAGTGTCCTCAGGCTGGTGGACGCACACTTTATAACAATGGCGTGACTCTTATTAAATATAAGATGAACCAGGAACAGGACATTGCAAAGAGACAGGAATGGTTCAAACTGCTTATGGAGTGCTATGAGAAGCGCATAGTCTATTTCGGTAATGATAAGAAATACCCTGAGTCTTACATTCGTGGTCGTCAGGCTGTTGATTACATAGAGCTTTCAAATGACCCTAATATGCTTGAAAAGGTGCTTCCTTGGCTTGAGCAATCAGTTGAGAGTCGTGGTGCAGCCTCACAGGCCGATGTTGTGGACTACTACTTCCGTATGCTTGCAAAACAGTATCAGTCAGAACCTGAGAAGTATAAGGAGAGTTTCATTCAGAAATACCTTAAGGTTGACAAACTTCTTGAGGGCAGCATATCAGTTGCAGACGCAAAGCAGGTAGATGCTTATAAGATTACAAGAAATAATGTAAGCTCAACATTCATTGCCTCCGGTGCCGCTGATTGCAACACATTGGACGGCGTCTTCAAAGACAAGGTTGAACTTGCCAAGGAAGATGTTGCAGAACTCTCTACTGTTATAAAATTGTACCGCAGCGCCAAGTGCACAGAGAGTGATGTGTATTTTGCGGCATCAGCATACGCACACAAGCTCAATCCTACATCAGAGACTGCAGCCGGCTGTGGCTATCAGGCTGTTAAGAAAGAGGATTTCAACAAGGCGATAGAGTACTTTAATGAGGCTATGACACTTGTTGAGCCCTCAGCAGATTCTGACTCACTGAAATATGATTATCAATACATTCTTGCAGGTTTGTATATGACCGTGGGAAAATACTCCGATGCCAAGTCCGCCGCTCTTCAGGCAATGCAGTTTAATCAGAATGCGGGTGAGCCATATATATTACTTGCTCAAATGTATGTTGACCCGGCTCACAATCCTAACAGAGATGACGCCATTCTTGCAAAGACTGTTTACTGGGCTGCTGTAGATAAACTTGAGAGAGCGAAGGCAATTGACCCTGAGTGTGCCGACAGAGCTCAGGCTCTTATAAATCAATATAGAAAGTATTATCCATCTAAGGAAGATGTATTCTTCAAACCAGAGCTAAAAATTGGTGAGACATATCATATTGGCGGATGGATTAATGAATCGGTTCGTTGTAGAGACTAATAAAAGTTGAACAGTAATCTGAATAGATATATTAAACCTTGCATAACAGCTGCACTTTGTGTGGTTGTTATGCTTTGTTTTGTACAATGTGTGGGGGCTGTCAAAAGTAATAAGGAGATTAACGCTAATAGAACAGAAACTCCTACTTTGCACGTATGGGATGTGTCAACTCTTATTTCAGACTCGGGGGTCACACGCTACAGGCTTGAGACTCCTGAATGGCTTGTCTATGATAAGGTTAGTGAACCGCATTGGTTTTTCCCAAGGGGAATTCATTTTGAGAAATTTGATGAGACACTTGAGGTGTTCGCACAAGTTGACGCCGATTCAGCGATTTACTATACTGAGCCAGACCAATGGGTGCTTATGAGGAATGTGAAGGCGGTAAATCTTGACGGAGAACAGTTTGAAACTGAATTGCTCTATGTTGACCAGCAAAAAGACCGCATACACACCGATGAGAATATTAAGGTGACTCAATCAGATAAGATAATATATGGTGTTGGTTTTGAGTCAAATCAGCGTCTGTCAAAATATACAATACTCAACCCCACGGGAATAATTCCCTTTGAAGAGAGTGATTCAATTAGCAATTAATAATTAACAATTAATAATTAATAATTAATTTTCAATTTTCAACTTTCAACTTTCAATTAATAAAGTGTCTGCTAGTGCAATATTCATATTAATAATAATTTTGCTCTCTGCATTCTTTTCAGGGATGGAGATAGCGTTTGTCTCCGCTAATAAACTGCGTTTTGAGATTGACAGGCAGAAAAATGAGTTCGCCGCGTCAATAATTGATATCTATTACGCTCACCCTGACCGCTATATATCAACAATGCTTGTAGGTAACAACATTGCTCTTGTCATATACGGAATACTTATGGCAGAGGTAATAAGACCTTTTATAATAGGGGCTGGGAATGGAGCGGTCATACTGCTTTTGCAAACTCTCATATCAACGCTTGTGATTCTTATTGCGGGTGAGTTTGTTCCAAAAATGCTATTCCGCAGTATGCCTAATTTCTGGATGAATGTTATGGCTGTTCCGCTATTCCTGTTCTATATAGTCTTATATCCAATATCAATGTTTATGACTTGGATTTCAAGGCTCATAATGAAACTGTTCAAGGTTAACATCAAGGAAGAACAGGAGATTTCACTTGGAAGGGTTGATTTGGATTTCCTTCTTCAGGAGTCAACAGAGGCTGATGCGGAAGAGAGTGAGGATAGCAAGGAGGTTAAGATTTTCCAGAATGCGCTTGATTTCTCAAAAGTCAAACTAAGAGATTGTATGGTGCCAAGAACAGAGATTGAGGCGGTGGCGTTTGATGATTCAGTTGAGGAGTTGACAAAACTTTTCTCAGAATCGGGGCGTTCAAAAATTCTTGTCTATAAAGAGAATATTGATAACATAATAGGTTATATCCATTCAACGGAAATATTCAAGCGTCCGCAGAAGTGGCAGGATAAGATTATTCTGGTTCCTATTGTGCCTGAGACTATGGCGGCAAACAAATTGATGAATCTGTTGCTGCTTAAGAAAAAGAGTATGGCTGTTGTGGTTGATGAGTTTGGCGGAACTGCCGGAATAGTGACTTTAGAGGATATAGTGGAGGAGATTTTCGGCGAGATTGAAGATGAACACGACACACAGGACTATGTTGAGAAGATGATTTCAGATTCGGAGTACATATTCTCCGGTAGGTTAGAGATAGATTATCTAAACAGCAAGTATGGCATAGAACTTCCGGTCAGTGAGGATTATCAGACATTGGCAGGTCTTGTGCTCTTTGAATATCAGGGAATTCCTAATGATTCAGAGGAAATTAGGGTGAATGACTATACTATAAAAGTGGTTAAGGCGTCACAGAATAAAATAGAGTTATTAAAACTTCAGAAAACTATAGCGTAGTATTGTTATTTTTTGTATCTTCGCACCCTATAAGAAAAAATTAAAACTTTATAAATAATATGGCAACATTAGAGAAAATCAGACAAAAAGGGTTGCTCCTTTCAATTGTAATAGGAGTGGCTATGCTTCTGTTTATCATTGGTATGGTTGATTTTAACTCAATATTCGGCTCATCTCGTCAGAATGTGGCTGAGGTTGACGGAGAGGAGATAACCATAATGGAGTATGAGCAGAGAGTTGATGAGATGTCATCTTTTTACAAAATTGAAATGGGTCAAAGTTCTCTTCCTGACCAATATGTTGAGCAAGTAAGGGCTTCTGTATGGAGTTCTCTTCTTAAAGAACGCATACTTGGCAAACAGTGTGAGAAGATTGGTATAGTAGTGACCGATGAGGAATTTGAGAAGAGTGTATCAGGCGAGACACCGCACCCTATGATGACACAACTGCGTGTATTCTACAATCAGGAGAAGGGTGGATTTGACAATACCATAGTTGAACAGGTTAAGGCTGCCGCAGAGAGTGAGCCTACCGGTGACATAGCCAAATATTGGTCTTTTGTAACACGCACAGTCAAGAATCAACTTCTTGAAGATAAGTATAATGCTCTTACAGGCGCTTCAATAAACATAAACAATATTGACGCCCAATATAACTTTAAGGCAGGAAGAGGTGCTGCCATAGCATACACAAACATACCATATTCCACAATAGCGGATTCACTTGTAACAGTATCTGACAAGGATATTAAGAATTTCTATAGCGAGAATCAAAATAAATACTACCGTGAGAAAGAGAACCGTGATATTGAGTTCCTCTCTTTCCCTATTGAGCCTTCAGAATCAGATTACGCTGACATTAAGGCTTGGATAGAGGACCTTCAAAAGGAGTTCTTTACATCTGATGATTTTGTGGCTGTTTGTAACCAGAATTCAGATGAGTCTTATTCAGGCGTAGCACAGAGCAAGTCAACTGTAGATCCTGATATTGCTGATTTCGCATTTAGTGGTAAGGCAGGAGATACATTTGGCCCGCAACTCTTTGGAAAAACATATAAGATGGCTCGCATTGTTGAGACAGGTATCACAGCACCAGACTCAGCAAAAGTTCGTCACATACTTGTTATGGAGGCTACACCAGAGAGAACACAGCAGGTTGCAGACAGTTTGCTTGCCGCTTTGAAGGGAGGTGCTGATTTTGCCACCGTAGCAAAGACGTTCTCAAAGGCAGGAACTGGAGCAAACGGTGGTGAACTTGGCTGGCTCAAGGATGGAGACTTTGATAAGGAATTCTCTGCCGCTTGTATCAAGGCACCTTTGAATGGTTACGTAACATATCCAATGAACGGTGGCGTACAGATTATAAATGTAACTGAAAAGACAAAGCCTGTGGCTAAAGTAAGAGTATGTGTGCTAAGCCGTGCTGTTGAGGCAAGTTCTCAGACATACGGACAACTCTTTAACATTGCAAGCCAATATATGGCACAAAACACTACTCTTGATAAGTTCGAGTCTGCGGCAGACCCTGCACAAGGGCAGTTCATACGCAACTACACAATATCTTCCGCTGACACAAGAGTCTCAGACCTCAAGGATTCAAGACAAATAATACGTTGGGCATTTGAGAACAAGGCAGGTGATGTTGCCGATAGGGTTTTTGAGTGCGGAGATAAATTTGTAGTGGCTGCTCTTAAGAGTGTGAGCAAGGAGGGTTACCCTGAAATTTCTGAGATAAAGGAGCAACTTACCCAAGACCTTAAGAAAGAGAGGAAGGGTGAACTCATAGCTGCTGATATGGAGGGTAAACTTGCAGGTGGAGATGATATTTCCGTTACAGGAAATGTTAATACACTTGAGAGCGTTTCTCAGACATCACAATATATAAATGGTATAGGTATGGAGCCGGTCCTTGCCGCAACAATAGCCAATATGAATGCTGACAGCAAGCCTGCTGTAGTCAAAGGTAACAACGGAGTCTATGTTGTAAAGGTTACATCTGTGGCTGATGCTGGAGAGTTCAATGCCGCATCTGAGGTTTCTCAACTTGCAAACCGCCGTCTTTACAAGTATATGATTTACAATTCTATTGAGAAAGCCGCTGATATTGAAGACAATAGAATTAACTTCTATTAATCATAAGTTATAACCATAATGAAAGGCGATGCTTTGCGGGTGTCGCCTTTTTTTAACTCAATAATCAAATATATGGATTCTGGAATGGGAGAGGAATTAAATAGTAGCCAGAAAGAGGCTGTTATGTATAATGAGGGGCCATCTCTTGTCATAGCAGGTGCTGGTTCCGGGAAGACAAGAGTGCTGACATATAAGGTGGCGTATCTTATTCAGTTAGGTCTCAAGCCATATAACATACTTGCTCTCACCTTCACTAATAAGGCTGCAAATGAGATGAAGGAGCGTATTGCCGCTATGGTTGACCCAGATAGTGCCAAAAGAATCTATATGGGTACATTCCACTCAATATTCGCTAAAATATTGAGAGCGGAGGCAGAGGCGGCTGGTCTAGGCAGCGACTTTACAATAATTGACGCAGATGACTCAAAGAAGTTGATAAAGGAGATTGTCAAGGAGATGAAACTTGATGATAAGGCTTACAAGCACTCTCTTGTGGCAGGCAGAATATCAAAGGCAAAGAACGCACTTATTACAGCCGATGAGTATCAAGGCTCAAAAATGTCGGCGGTAGATATTACTTACCGCATTCCAAAGACATATGAGATATATAAGGAGTACGCACGCCGTCTGAGGACATCAAACGCCATTGATTTTGATGATATGCTTATGCTTACAGCAAGAATGTTCTCATCTCACCCCGATGTGCTTGAGAAGTATCAGAATAGGTTTCAGTTTATTCTTGTTGATGAGTATCAGGATACCAATGCCGCACAATCTACAATAATAGGGCAACTTGCCGACAAGCACCATAGGGTATGTGTTGTTGGTGATGACGCTCAAAGTATATATGCGTTCCGTGGAGCAAATATTGAGAATATACTTCAGTTTACACGTATATATCCTGAGGCAAAACTATTCAAGTTAGAGCGTAATTACCGCTCAGTAAAGAACATAGTGGGTGCGGCAAACTCACTAATAGATAAGAACTTGCGCCAAATTCGCAAAGAGGTGTTCTCTGAAAAAGAGCATGGAGAGAAGGTCTCCGTAATAGAGACAACAAGTGACAGGGAGGAGGCTTCTATGGTTGTAAGCCTTATTAAAAGGCTTAAATCAGCTGGCGGAGACTGGAATGACAGCGCCATACTCTATAGAACAAACTCGCAGTCTCGTGTCATTGAAGAGGCTATGCTGCAGAACAATATACCGTATGTAATATATGGTGGTCACTCATTCTATCAGCGTAGTGAGATTAAAGATGTGCTTGCCTATCTGAAACTTGTAGTCAATATCGCCGATGACATATCTTTCACAAGAATTGTTAATAAACCTGCAAGAGGCATAGGTGCTACAACTCTTGCAAAAATAGCCGATTGTGCCCGTATGCATGACGTTCCTATGTTCACTGTTGCGGAGAACCCCTTAAAGTATAATCTTGATGTAAATTCAGGCACGGTCAAGAAACTTGCCTCATTCACTGAACTTATACGCTCTTCCCAATCAAAACGTTCTGAATTGGACGCATACACTCTTGCAAGTGAGATTGTCTTTAGCAGTGGCATTATGGAGGCTCTTGACGCAGACTCAAAGGTGGAACTTGAGGGGAAAAAGGATAATGTGAATGAACTGTTGAACGGCATAAAGCAGTTTATAGAAGACCAAATGGAGGAGGGTGTTGAACATGTTGATTTGATTGATTATCTGAATAATGTGGTGTTGCTGACCGATGCTGACACAGATAGTGACGCAGATTCATCACGTGTCAGGTTAATGACCGTTCACGCCGCAAAGGGATTGGAGTTTAAAAATGTTTTTATAGTGGGGCTTGAGGAGAATCTATTTCCGGGAGCATCTGCTTCAACAGATGACAAGGAGCTGGAGGAGGAACGCCGCTTGCTCTATGTGGCAATAACCCGCTCAATGGAGCGTTGCACACTCAGTTACGCCAGAACCCGTTTCCGTAACGGTTCAGTTGACTGCTGTACTCGCAGCCGTTTCATAAATGACATTGATTCAAAATATCTTAATTTCAAGAGTGGAGGCTACAGAGGCGGTATTGATTTCTCACGCCAGGATGAATCATTTTTCCAGAGAAGATTCCAAAGTAAGAGTCCGTCATACGGAAGTCAGTCATATAGAAGCACCTCATACGGTGGCTCATTCAAACCTCTGCAAAAGGTGGAATCACAACCTGTTCAGCAACCTGTTCAGCAACCTGCGGCACAGCCAGGTGAATTGAGAACGGGGGCTAAAATATCTCACGAACGCTTTGGAATCGGGGTGGTCACCGCCATTGAAGGCACAGGGGCAGATTGTAAGATTACTGTTGATTTTAAATATGTAGGACGCAAAGTGCTGCTTTTGAAATATGCCAAAATTACAATAATAGGATAGATATTGCGTTATAAATAGGTGAAACTCCGTAGGTTAATATATATGTTAATGTTTTTGCCGTTGTCACTTACCGTGATGGCTGCAAAGAACGGTGACTTTACAATATGGGGTTTCGTCCACGATGCTGAGGGTAATTTGCTGCCACACGCAGATGTCTATACTTCAGATAAACTTTATCACACAATCACCGATGAGCAGGGTAGATATAACCTTATAATCTCAAGAGATACCGTAGAAATAGTTTATTCATACGTGGGATATGAGAAAGAGAGCAAACTATTTGGCAAGAAGCCAGACACAAAGCACTCTTCAAGAAATGACGTCTATCTGCAACCAGATGATAATGAACTTGCCGGTGTTACCGTACAGGGTGGGGCGTTGCAATATACAACCGCTGAAAAGGTTGATATAAGCACCATAAATGTTACTCCAAGCGCCGCAGGGGGTGGAATAGAGGGGATAATTAAGACATTCCAGGGAGTAAGTTCAAACAATGAACTATCATCACAGTATAATGTGCGTGGCGGCAGTTATGATGAGAATAGCGTATATGTGAACGGCATAGAGGTCTATAGACCATATCTTGTACGTACGGGAGAGCAGGAGGGTCTTAGTTTTGTGAACCCCGATTTGGTTGGGGAGGTCAACTTCTCAGCAGGTGGTTTTGATGCCAGATATGGAGACAAACTATCATCAGTTTTGGATATTACATACCGTAAGCCCAAAAAATTTGAGGCTGGCGTAAGCGGAAATCTATACGGAGCCACAGGATATATAGGCAGCAGCGGCAAGAACTATTCACAGATTCACGGCATACGCTATAAGAATAACTCACTTATGCTGCTTACTATGCCTACTCAGGCGGAGTATAATCCTAATTTTGTTGATTATCAGACATTTATAACTTATCAGCCACACAAGGATTGGGAACTCTCATTCCTTGGCAACTTCTCACAGAACATATACAATTTTGTACCACAGAGCCGTAACACCACCTTTGGTCCAATGGGAGATACACGCAATTTTAAAATCTACTTCTCAGGACAGGAGAGAGATGTGTTCAGAACCATATTCGGAGCCATCGGGGTGAAATACAGCCCTACAGAGAAGAGTGATTTGAACTTGAGCGTATCAGCGTTTAATACTAATGAGAAGGTTAATTATGATATTGAGGGAGAGTATTGGCTGAGTAATGTGGCAGACAAGAATGACACATCAGGTGAGATAACGGGTGTCGGGAACTACTATGAACACGCTCGTAACAGTATGAATTCCACTGTGTTAAAGGCTGAACTTGATGGAGTACACCGTTTGACCGATGAGAATACGCTTATATGGGGCGTAGGCGTTACGCACGAGTTTGTTGATGAGACAACGGGAGAGTGGGAGATGCGTGACTCAAGCGGCTATTCAATTCCTTACAGCCCCAAAGAGGTTAATCTATACTACAGCCTCAATTCCGTCAACAGTTTGAGTGAGACAAGGGTTATGATGTATGCGCAGGACACTCACAAATGGCACTTCAAAAAGGGTGGCATACTTTCCCTGTCAGCAGGTGTCAGGGCAAACTATTGGACCTTTAACAATGAATTTACTATTGGACCTCGTATTAATCTCGCCTATTTCCCCGATACCAAGGCTGACCTGCGTTTCCGTCTTGCCACAGGACTCTACTATCAGCAGCCTTCATATAAGGAGATTAAGGATTCTGTGAGGGTGAACGGTAACCTGACATACTCTCTTAACCGCAATATAAAGTCGCAACGCTCAATTCAGGTGGTGGCAGGTATGGATTACTATTTTACAGCATTGAGGCGTCCGTTCAAACTTACCGTTGAGACCTACTATAAGAACCTTGCTAACCTTATATCATACAGTATGGATAATGTAAGTGTAAGGTACTCAGGTAGGAATGATGCCAAAGGTTTCTCGGCAGGTATTGATATGAAACTATTCGGAGAGTTGGTTCCTGGCGCAGACTCATGGATTTCCCTCTCATTTATGCGTACAATGGAGGACATTATAGGTGATAAGCATGGTTATATACCTCGTCCCACAGACCAAGTTTTCAACATTTCACTTTTTTTTCAGGATTATATACCAAAACATCCGCAATATAGAGTACATTTGCTACTCAATTTTGCTCAGGGATTGCCTGTCTGGCCTACACGCCTTTCACCGCATACACCAACAAATTTGCGTATGCCCGCATATAAGCGTGTTGACATTGGTTTTTCAAGGGTGTGTGAGAAGGGCAAGGACCCGTGGATGGGAAGAGGTTTCTTTAAACCGTTCAGAAAGATTGTTATAGCCCTTGAGGTTCTTAACCTCTTTGGATTTAATAACGTGAACTCATATTATTGGGTGACAGATATATATAATCAGCAGTACGCCGTGCCAAACTATCTGACGGGGCGTCAGTTTAACTTTAAATTGGAATTACATTTTTAACAATGAATACCATTCTACTAATTATTATTGTTTTTATCACTCTTGATTACATTCTGGAGAGAGTGCTGTATGGGCTTAATGCAAGGGATTTTGGAAAACCGTTGCCGGCTGAACTTGCGGGTATCTATGATGATGAGAAGTATCAGAAACAGCAGGCGTATTCCAAAGCAAAGTATAAGATGGGTATTGTAACCGCCACAATATCTCTTGTGGTGGAGTTGGTGGTGTTTGGTCTCGGACTCTTCGGATGGCTTGACGGGGTGCTTAGAGGTGCTTTGGTTGGAGTTGAGAATCCCGTTTGGTTTACCGTTTTGCTAAGTGTTCTCTTTTTTGTTGTTGTTTGCGTTGTTAATGAGATTATTGATATTCCGGCGTCATATTATAGCACATTTGTTATTGAGGAACGGTTTGGATTTAATAAGAGCACAAAGAGTCTCTTCTGGATTGACCAACTTAAAGGCATAGTGGTGACTGTTATCATAGTCTCTATTCTAATATCTCTTGTAACTTGGATTTTTGCTGAGATTCCTGACTGGTTCTGGCTGCTTGCGTGGGGCGTTCTTGCCGCATTCCAAATATTTATGCTTATGTTCTACAGCAACATAATAGTTCCTCTGTTCAATAAGCAGACACCGCTTGAAGAGGGCGAGTTGCGTACCAAGATTGAGGAGTTTGCATTTAAGGCTGGCTTCAAACTTAACAATATCTATGTAATGGACTCATCAAAGCGTTCAACTCACGCTAACGCCTACTTTACAGGTCTTGGCTCAAAGAAACGCATAGTTCTCTATGATACTCTTATCAAACAACTAACCCCCGATGAAATAGTGGCGGTTCTTGCTCACGAGATAGGGCACTACAAAAAGCGTCACACTTTTATAATGCTTACTGAGTCTCTTGCCTCAACTCTTGTAATGTTCTTTATTTTAGGTTGGGCGTTGAGTTCTCCAGAACTCTCTTTGGCACTTGGTGGACCTGAGCAGCCTGTGTTCCACTTGGGTCTCATAGCATTTGCAATTCTTTACTCTCCAATATCAACTGTTCTTGGAATTTTGACAAATGTATCATCACGCAAGCACGAATATGAGGCTGATGCCTTTGCCGCAAGCCACGGACTTGCCGATGACCTTATTTCAGCGCTCAAGAAACTCTCTTCAGAGTCTCTGAGTAACTTGCAGCCGCATAAGGCGCTTGTTTTTGTTCATTTCTCACATCCAACACTTCTTCAAAGAATAACATCTTTGAAGAAGTGTGGAATATCTTTTGTACCCAACCCCAAACCCCTTCCTTGAAGGGGCTTAGTCGCAAACAAGTTTGCTCCATAAAAGCGCAATAATATTCTTTGAAGAAGTGTGGAATATCCTTTGTACACAACCCCATTAAATAAAATGAAACATACCATTTCTACAGCAGAGAGTTGCACCGGCGGTAATATAGCCCACATAATTACCGCAGTTGCCGGCAGTTCAGACTACTTTAAGGGTTCTGTTGTAAGTTACTGTAATGAGGTCAAGGTCAAGGTTCTTGGTGTAAATGCGGCAGATATAGAGCGTTACGGGGTGGTGAGTTCTCAGGTAGCGGAGCAGATGGCGCGTGGAGTGCAAAAACTGCTTGATACAGATTATGCTGTGGCAACTACAGGCGTGGCTGGTCCAGGGGCATCGGACGGATTGCCTGCCGGTACCATCTGGGTAGGTGTTGCAAGCCGTACAGAGGTCAAGACCCGTTTGCTCTCCTTAGGCTCAGACCGCATTAAGAACATAGAAGATGCCTCACGCCTTGCCCTTGATTTATTGCAAGAGGCATTTGGCATTGAAGTGCCGCATATCTAATCAGATAATATTCTTTAAAATTATTTCTGGCGTTGAAATCATTTTCACTACGGCACATCTGTTAACTCCTGCATCCTTTATTGATGGTCCTAAAAGATAGGTTGTGTTGTCTATGATGAGAAACCTGTCGTGGTCATGCTTAATCTCCAACATCTGAATTAGCGGTGCTTCTCGCTTCTTATTTGCTTCTATCAAATCTAACTGCAGTTGTGGGTCTGATAGATTTTTATGATTGGTAAATATAGTTGCTGATACTCCTTTAGTCCTTTTATTAAGCATCAGAAAAACCTTTCTGTCTAAGTAGTTGTCTATCAGCACAATTCTTTTCTGTGCAGACTCTATAAGAGTGCATAGAAAATCGTATGCCTTAAAGTTCTCTCCCTCATAAAACACCATCTCGGTGGGTGGAAGTTTTGTGTCAACAATAAAATCAACTTTTTGCTCAACGGCACATAATCTGTTCTCCGTATTAACAATTATAGCCTTTGTTTGTTCTTCCAAAGCAATTACACGCCTCTCAAGAGAGCCTTTGTGCATTAGATATTGTTTAAGTACCTTGGTAGCCCATTGACGGAAAGCAATTCCATTGCGTGTGTTTACTCTGTAACCTACAGATATAATCATATCCAAGTTATAGATTTTAATATATCTGTTTTTCTGCTTTCCACCTTCTGTTTGAACATATAAGAAATCCTTATAAGTTGTCCCTATTTCAAGCTCTCCGTCGTCAAAAATATTACGTATATGCATTGCAATATTTGGTTGTGTTGTACCAAAAAGTAGTGCCATTTGTTCTTGCGTAAGCCACACTGTTTCATTCTCCACACGCACATCAATTTTTATATTTTCATTAGGCTGATATAGTACTACAGTACCTTCAGACCACGATTCTTCATAGATAGTAGGTAGTGGAGGCTCATCAGAAAAGTCTATATTTACACTGCTTTTCATAAGAGTTTTCAGCACCTGCACACCCTCTTTGGTAAAGGCAAAAGGAAGGTATTTTAGATTACTTCCTCTGCCACTGTTCAAAATCACTGGCTGTGATTTTGAACCCAAATTTTGTGATATCAAACACTCTTCTTTGGTTAATTGAAACACACTGTCATCTACAAACAATGCAGCATTTCTTTTAAAGTTTTGATTCACTACTCTGGTTTCTACACCCAGTGCCGCTGCCAAGTCTCTGTCCAGTACC
>JAZLIE010000147.1:0-6788 GCA_045617165.1 Candidatus Enterocola sp.
GGTCTTGACAGCGCAAGTTACAAGTCGCTTTTTGATGCCTATCCGAACATCTCTCAACGAATTTTAACATCTAATATCCTACTTTTTGTGTATTAGAGTATTTTTGGATGAAAATCATCCTACTTTTTGCATATTAGACCAAATCTTTCAACATCAGGCTATTTTTTACATACATATCCGTACTTACTTTATAAATCAACCCATATATACATAAAAAAGCGGGACTGTCATTGCTGTCCGTCCCGTACTTTAAGGCTCTGGTAAGCCCACTTCAATAGTCCGAACAACAAGAAGCCCACCCAACCGCTCAATTATAAGAGCAAATCAGCGTGGACTACACTACAAAGATAGAGATTATTTTATTTATATCAAGTTTTTAAAAAGTTTTTTTCACATATTACACCGTCAAAAAAAACAATGGCACTTTTTTAAATTGTTACTAGTATGTGTTGTTATACAAAAAAAATCGTACCTTTACAACGAATTAATATGATTTCTTATCATGGAAAAGGAACAAACTAAGCAAGAGACTAAGAAAGTAAACCCTGCATGGTTGGCTGGAGAAAAGTATCAAGGTACCATCATTATCAATGATCCAGTTTGGAGATAAAACTTCTCAGTAAACGATGGAATAATGAGTATGAAATGGATTTAATTCAAAACTTCCGTTAAATTCTACATCCCGCAGAGAACCCTGCAGAATCCAAAATAAAACGATAGCACATAATTTATGAAGTATTTTTGAGGGTGGATTTTCTTCTGAAGAGGGAGTTTAGTGAACTAAATGACCGATGAAAGAAGGAAATCCAGACCAAAAAGACGAATAAATTCAGGCTTGACCGCCGCCGAACCCCATAGGAAATGACACCGTGCGCTCAGGGAACTTTATAGTTCCATACTGCTGCTCATACTTTGCAATGTTCTCCTGCAATGCGGCAAGCAGGCGTTTTGCGTGCTCAGGTGTCATAATTACACGTGACTTTACCTTTGCTTTAGGTGTGTTGGGCACAACACGTATGAAATCAAGCACAAACTCACTTGATGAGTGAGCGATTATAGCAAGGTTCGCATATATACCGTCCGCCACATCTTGTGGCAGTTCAATGTTCAGTTGATTGTTATTCTTCTCTTCAGCCATAATCTTAGTTAGTGAATAGTGAAAAGTTAAAAAAGAAAAGTTAATTGTTAATTAAGGCTTCGCCTTGATTAAGGGCTTCGCCTCAGCATAATCAAAATAAATTTTGCTTCTGCGTTCGGCTTGCACCTTAATTGTTAATTGTTAATTAATCCCAAGTATCTCCACGCCCTCCACGGCATCTGCTTTTACAATTTTCTTAAGCATACCTTGGAGTGCGGTGCCCGGACCAACCTCTGTGAAACTTACAGCGCCATCTTTAATCATATTGCGGACGCACTGTGTCCACTTAACAGGAGATGTCAGTTGCTTTACAAGATTAGCCTTTATGACATCGGGGTCAGTCTCAGCAATAGTGCTGACATTCTGATATACAGGGCAGATTGGTTTAGAGAACGGAGTCGCCTCAATGGCGGCCGCAAGTTCAACCTTTGCAGGCTCCATAAGCGGAGAGTGGAACGCCCCGCCTACAGCAAGTTTGATGGCACGCTTGGCTCCAGCCTCTGTCATTAGTTCAACCGCCTTGTCAATAGCGGCAACCTCACCAGAGATAACCAATTGTCCCGGGCAGTTGTAGTTTGCGGGAACTATTACGCCATCTATCTCAGAACATATCTTCTCAATTGTGGCGTCATCAAGTCCGAGAACGGCAGCCATAGTTGACGGTTGCTTTTCACAAGCCTTCTGCATAGCCATAGCACGTTTGCTTACAAGTTTCAGACCATCTTCAAAACTTAACGCACCTGCCGCTACAAGAGCGGAGAACTCACCAAGTGAGTGACCGGCTGTCATATCAGGTTTGAAATCAGCCATAGTCTTGGCAAGAATTACAGAGTGCAGGAAAACCGCAGGCTGTGTAACCTTTGTCTGACGCAAGTCATCATCACTTCCGGCAAACATTATATCTGTTATTTTGAAACCAAGAATCTCATCGGCACTGTCAAACATCTGTCTGGCAACCGCAGAAGATTCATACAACTCCTTGCCCATTCCTGAGAATTGGGCTCCTTGTCCTGGAAACACGTAAGATTTCATAAATTATATATTTAATTGTTACTATTTGGCTATCTACAACACACTACCCACTTCCACCGCTTTCCAACTCTCTATTGTGCGTGACTCTGTAGTGAAGTTTATGCCCACCTTTAGTTTGCGGCGTGGGTCTGCAAGATATGGGTCTGCGTAGTGCTGGCCATCTATCTGTTTAAGTGCCTCTTCCACAGACTTATCCACCTTGTACTCTATTATGTAGATTGTGTTTGCAGTCTCAAGGACGGCGTCTGTTCTGCCTACGGCATTGTTCACCTCTACCTTTATGTATTGACCCATAAGTGACAGTACAAGGTACATTATTGTCTGGAACGCAGGCTCAGTCTTGTTCTCATAGTAGTACGGAATGCCAGCGATATACGCTTTAAGAGCGGTGAGAGCGGTGTCTATGTCATCGGCACGGAGTGCTATTGTCATATCCTCAAGCAAATCATTGCAACGCACCTCCGACTCATTTGTCAGCACTGGAATGAAAGAGTTCAGGAATCCGAACTTAACCTCTCTGTTAGGGAAGCCGAGGGTGTATTTCTGGAAATCGTCCTCATATTTCTTTATAGTAAGGTAACCTGCCTGATATAGTACGGGCAACGGAGTGCGTGCCACCTCTGGTGAGACATTGAAACTCTCCTCCTTTACCCTCTGACCGTCAACGCTTGTAAGCCCTGTCTTGAATATCTTCAACTGCTCAAACAGGAACGTCGGTGTGCCGGAACTGAACCAGTACTGACCTAACTTACCGTCATTGAAAGCGTTTATAAGGCTGAACGGGTTGAATACATCCGTCATTACTCCATCAACACCTGAAGAGAAGTGATATCCGTCATAATTCTCAGTGAGTTTTGACACTGCTTCATCATAACTGCATCTTAATTTATCAGCCAATGCCTGTATGTCAGGCTTGCACTGGGTGAGTAACTCATCCTTGGTAATGCCGCACAGACCGTCATACTCAGGCAGCATACTTATTGTCTTCAAATTGTTTATCTCTGAGAATATGCTTAGTTGGGAGAACTTGGTTATGCCCGTTATGAAGCCGAAACGCAGCATTGCGTCACAGATTTTTATTGGTCCGTAGAAGTTGCGGAGCATATCCCTCAATTCCTCAAACACAGACTTGTTGTGCATAACTTTAAGCAGTGCGGAGTCATACTCGTCTATAAGCAATACAACTTTTTGACCCGTCTGAGTATAGGCACGCCTGATAACACCTTCAAGTCTGTTGCCTAAAGTGACTTCCATCTCATTTCTCCCATAAACCTTTTCATACCCGCCAATCATTAGGCTGATGCTGCTTTTCACCTCCTGTGGGTTCATTGATTTTATTGAACTCATATCAAACCTTAGCACAGGGTACTTTACCCAATCCTTTTCAAGAGCGTCCGCCTTCAAGCCTGCGAACAACTCCTTTCTGCCCTCAAAATAGCATTGCAGAGTATCCACAAGCAGGGATTTTCCAAAACGTCGTGGACGGCTCAGGAACACATACTTGTACTTATTGGCTATGTCATATACATAACCGGTCTTGTCTATATAGAAAAAATTTCTTTCAATTATCTCACTGAAAGTGTAAATCCCTAACGGGTAGTTCTTAACCTTTGCCTCCATAATTCAAATATTCCAATTGATTATGCGAAGTTACAAAAAGCGAGTGAAGATGCAAAAAAAATTACAAAAACAAGAGCAAAAATCAAAAAAAACTGCATTTTTTTGCATCTCTTTTATTAATTAATTTTCCGCTTTTCTTACAACTATATCGTCACTAATATCATAGAAAAAATCCTGACTTTTATTTATATATCTCTCATATACTTGAGGAGCCAATATTAACTCCCCTTGACCTGTCTGTCCATAGTCATACATAATTAAATTATTAAGATTTGGACAACCACTCAAATCTACCACATTCATATTTCTGAAAGTCAAATGAATATACCGCAATTTTTCTGCTCTGCGGATACTGAATTCGGATGTATGGAAATAAAATATTTTCAATGTATCTAAATTCGGACATAATGGGAATACCGTATTTTCCAAATCTGGTGCAGACCAGCCATCAGTATATAACTTTAAGTTTTCCACCTCTGAGACTTCAGGAAGAATAATACGGCAAGAACGAATATCCTTATCCCGCAAATAAATAGACAAATATTTTATACGGCTATTTTGACTAAAATCACATATAACATTTGGTTTAAGATTAATACGTTCAAAACAAGAATATACTGTCTCCACATTCTTCAATAAATGTGCGTCTTGGGGAAACCACTTATCTACGGCATCCACCTTAGACATCTCATAAACAGACAGGAACGTATCTCCATTTAAATCAAAACCCTTTTGTATATAATAAGAGTCTTCCCTTGATGGCAAATCAGTAAATACAACCATTGTATCCTTATATATTGTGCCATTATTTTCACAATATAAAGAAACGAAGGCAGAATCTCTTTTATGTACTGTTATTTCACACTGGTCATTAACAGACAGCACTGACGGGTCACACGGAGTGAATTTGATGTTATAAAGGGCCGGATTCTCCACCTTTTTATAGTCAACATATATATCAGGCTTAATAACATCACCGACAGTGCACTTAATCCGATGCGGTACAAATGTTACAGTACTATTAACCGGCTCGTATTTTTTTTGTGGAGTTGATTCCTTTTTCTCACACCCGCACAACAGCACAGCACCTGCCACTAATAGAATAACTGCTCTTAAAATTGTTTTGTTCATTTCTGTTTTGTTTTTATTTAGGTTAATATTATTTGTTATCACTTTTATCCAATTGCTTTCCATTGAGGAACTGGTCAAACTCTGATTTGTGTACCCTGTAAAATTCTTTGTTTACGGTAATAGGCTTCTTGAAGATTTCAAGTTCATTCAACTTGTCGTTGCCGTAAATAAAACGGTCTAGCAGATAAATCATCTCAACAAATCTGGATTCTACAGAATCCTTGTGTTTTTTCTTGTATTCCTCACTATCAACAGGACAACCAAAGACCAGATGCTTTAACGCAGAAATATCTTCTATATTATCTGGGAATGGATCCAGTCTTCCTCCTGCAGCATCTAAAATAACCATTTCACAATAATACACGGTCTCTTCAGACGGTGAGCAAAATAACGTTTTTTCGCCATAGAATTCATTCTCCTCGTTTAACCTGACTATTATAACAAAGTCTTCACACTGCATAAAGAGAGATCCGTCGATAAACTCATACCTGATGTTGTGTCTTTCCACAAATTCCTTAAAATAGAATTTCTCTTTATAAATTGACAAATTAACATACGGGCATATCACCCCCTTTTTCTCCATCAAACTGAGAATGTCTGGGTCTGGATTTTTCAAATCAAGTTCATACACATCTTCCTTCCCTGTATATTCTTTTTTGAGCGATTTCTCTATATTGTCGGTTTTCAAATAACGGCGTCGAAGGATAATCTTTTCAATATATCGTTTAGGAATAAATGTATATGAATCATATCCGTCATAGTGGCTTCCCCCTGATTTTTCTATAACCTCGCTTTGCGGTATGGTCTTCAGTATCTCCTTTTGAATGTCTGTCAACTCCAGTGTGTAGCCTGAATGGGAAAGGATGACATATTCCGGGAATATCTCCGTCATACTCCACAAAAAACAATCTGCCTCCTTCTCAAACTTAACCTCGTATCCGTTTATAACCATTGTGACATAATAGTCGTAAAAAGCCTCAACTTCTGACTTGCGAATAAGGTGGATTGGAAACCAATCCTCATTTACACTGGTCTGTGATTCTATATCTGTTTTCAAGACTATTGTACCCCCTCTATACCATCCGTCATGCATATTTGATGGATTATTGTCAAATAGTCCTACAAATGAAATCGTTCCTAATTTTGAATTTGCATTTTTCCAAGTTCTATATTCTGCACCTTGAATTAGCACATAACTATTTGTATCAACTTGATTTTTAATTACGTAATTCATCATTTAATTTTTTTACTATTCCATTTTAATTTATTATTCTCTATTGTTAATTCATAAACTTCTTCTATGTCTCCATTGGCATTATATTGGGTAGCAACAGTTCTTTCTGGTAATGGGAATCTTACATCCTTTTCCCCAATATAGAACTCCGGAACAATCAAGTCCGTTTCCTTGTGACCTAAAACACCTGTATATGTCTGAGGAATCTTTTTCTCTGCTTTATTCAAATATTCCTTGGCTTCATACGGACGTTTAACATTTCTTACCATGTCGTCTGTCATTGTTGTCTCAATCTTAACATATCCAGTTGAATTAAGGAAAGGTGAATTATCATAATGCAAACCTACATCTACTATCAATTGACTTAATTCAACATTATTTAAACTGTAATCAGATGCTTTTAAAATACATCCATTGATTTCAGTTGAATTGTTTTTTATAAAACGATATTCAAATTTTCCAGCTTCAACATATTTAACTACCTTCTCACCCGATTTAGGCAGTTCAAAGCATTTTTCAGAAATTGCTCTGGTCAACATTACAAGTTCATCACTTGCATCCCCTGTGGAGGCAAGCCTGTTAATCTGGATAAGTTTACCTATATCATCATCGGTCAATCCCTCTTTTTTCAGA
>JAZLIE010000148.1:0-37677 GCA_045617165.1 Candidatus Enterocola sp.
CTTGCTATATGTGGTAAACTTGTGTCACAAGACCCTAATGACGAACCTGCATCAGAACTACTAAAACGCATAAATCCTAACCTTTCAGAATCTTGTTATAACCCGCATTATGAGAATTTGCCATCTTCATGGGCTGTGACAAAGGTAAATAATCTGTTCATTATCAATCCAAAGAACAAAATAGATGATAATGTTATTGCAGGTTTTGTACCTATGACGAATGTTGGTGATGGATTTTCTAATTATTTTACTTATGAGAAACGAAAATGGGTGGAAATAAAGAAAGGCTATGTTCATTTCCAAGATGGAGATATTGCAGTCGCAAAAATTTCTCCATGCCTTGAGAATAGAAAATCTGTCATTTTCAATGATTTACCAAATGGAATAGGTTCTGGTACTACAGAGTTGAACATTTTCAGAACAAAAGGTGCGGTACTGCCAGAGTATGCACTTTGTTACTTCAAGTCAAAGATGTTTATTGATGGGTGTGCTGGTACATACAATGGTGTAGTAGGTCAACAACGAGTTTCAAAAAACTATATTGCAGAAAAGGATTTCTTTGTGCCACCGCTTAATGAGCAACAAAAGATTGTGTCTAAAGTAAAGGATATATTTGCTTCTATTGATAGAATAGAAGCATCCCTGCAAGCCTAAGCCTACAGGGATACTATTACCAATCTACCACATTGTCAACTATCTCTCTTTGTTCTGAAGCAGTTCTACGCAAATAAATTCTGGTGGTTTCAATACTTTCATGCCCCATTAGGTCTGCAAGTAGTGCTATATCATTAAAACGTTCTAAAAAGTTTTTTGCAAAACGATGCCTAAATGAATGTGGATATACAACTTCTTTGGGTATTCCATATTTTTCAGCATATTGTTTTAATTGAATTGATATGCCTCTGGTTGTTATCCGTTCTCCAAACCTGTTTAGAAATATGTAACCACTTTCAATACATTCTGATTTTAGCCAAATTAATGCCTCTTTTTTTAGTGTCTTAGGAATATAAATTCGCCTCATCTTGCCACCTTTGCTATACATATCTATATGCCCAATCATAACGTGTTCTGCCTTTATTTGTAATAATTCACTAACACGGGCTCCAGTTGCCGCCATAAACCAAATAATAAAATACCATTCAATTAAACCATCGTCTTTAAGACTTTTCTTAAAATATCTGTAATCTGCATCACTTATAACATGCTCTAAGAAATTCTTCTGCTGTACTTTTACAAATTTGAGTTTCAGTTTGTCTTGTTTTTGAAATTCTAAGAATTTGTTGATTCCTTGCAACCTCAAATTCACTGTCTGAGGCTTAAATTTTTCCATAAGGAATCCTTTGTACGCAAGTAGTGTACTGCGTTTAACCACCTTATACTCACGCAAAAAATAATTTACTGTCCATACATACGATGAAACAGAGTTTGCTGCCAAATTTTGTTTGACAAGCCATGTTTTGAAATGTGTTGTCATATTGTCCTATGCCACATTAGAGCGACATAATGACAATATAAGTGTTATTTCAATAGTGTAGTTATTGTGTCTAACGTAGAGAAGAGTTGCTCAATTTTAGCAACAATGCGTTTTTGCTCATTGAGGGGTGGTAGAGGAAATACAGATTCGGATACCTTGTCCTTATTCAAATTACTAACGACAGCCCCACTAGCCTTATCTAAAAATTGAGTATAAGCAAATCTTGATGATAACAAATAATATAAATAGTCTTTGTCAAAAGTGTTTTCGTGAGGTGAAATGACTAACCAACCGTCATGTATACAACCATTTGTGCGAAGTATATAAGGTTTCCCATAAGACATTGAATTGGTTAACAAGAAATCACCTTCTTTTACATATCTGCTATGTCTAACGCCCTCTTTAAGAATTTTCTCCTTTGTCGAATCAATATATTTACCACCATTCTCGGCATCTCCAATTTTTATCCAATTAACTCCATCTGGGCTATCTGTAATATATTGTTTTATTGGTCTTGGCGAGCCACCGCGAGCAACATCAGCTACAGTACTTACAGTTATCCATAACCAGCTCTCAGGTATTTCAAACGGAGCATTCTCATAATGCGGGTTATAACAAGATTCTGAAAGGTTAGGATTTATGCGTTTTAGTAGTTCTGATGCAGGTTCGTCATTAGGGTCTTGTGACACAAGTTTACCACATATAGCAAGGTCAAGTATTTTTGTTTTGGCTTGCTTTACAAAAGATTCCAAGTCATTTTGATTGGATTCAAGAACGTCAATAAGATTAAATAGTTGCTCAATTTTAGCAACAATGCGTTTTTGCTCATTTATTGGAGGAATAGGCAGTAATATTTCTAAAAATTTATTTTTATTCAATATTGGCAAAGTCGTTGCAGAAGCCCTATTTTTGATTTCATTCTGAAAATAAGAAGAAATACAATTATAATAGAGGTATTTTGGAATAACAATATTTGATGGTATAATTGCATTTATCTGTTGATTACAACTACCATCAAGACGGATTAATCCAGTCTTCCCGATAGTTGCACCAATACATGTAACGAGAATTGAATCTTTTTTGATTTGTCGCGAAACAGCATAACCATCTTCTGTTAACGAATCAGAAGCACCAATAGTATTTATACCTTGTTCAAGATCAGAAGGCTTATAAAAAGGGAATACTCCTCCATAGTATTCTGTATGATCCTTTGAAGGAGTTGAGCCAGTAACTACTTCTCCTATAGATTTTAGATTTAACCACTCCCAACTCTCTGGTATCTCAAACGGCACATTCTCTGTTATGTTCTCATAATGGCGCTTATCGGAAGGATTTTTAGAAACTCTTTCCGTTTTAATGCGTTCAAGCAGTACACTTGCTGGCTCATCGTTAGGGTCTTGTGGTACAAGTTTTCCATGAATGGCAAGGTCTAATATTTTCTGACGCAATTTATTTGTATCCATAGCCTTTAATCCTCAATTTCTTTTATACGGCTGTCTCTCTCTAGTTCTCGTTTCAGTTCCTCTTCTGTAGGCAAATATGGAAGATACTTGCTTGCAAAGATTTGCTTTGATTCATTCAAAACCGAATACTTCACCACAGTCTCATCTTTGTCTGCACATAGCAGTATGCCAATAGTAGGATTGTCTTCTTTACCACGCTTCAAATCATCAAACATACGAATATACATATCCATCTGACCAACATCCTGGTGTGTTAGTTTAGCAGCCTTCAAATCTATCAAGACGAAACATTTGAGGATATAATTATAGAATACCATATCAATATAGAAATGACTCGTCTCTGTGCTTATACGATACTGACGTTTAATGAACGAAAAGCCTTTGCCCAATTCAAGTAGAAAATCCTGCATCTTATCCATCAACGAATTCTCTAGTTCCCGCTCTTTATGATGTGGATACTGTGGCAATCCAACAAACTCTAACACGTATGGATCCTTAATAAACTGTCGAGTGTCAATAGAATTTGAATTGGCTACACACTGTGTATTATTTCCTACAAGACCTGACTCCAACTGACGCTGATAATAGAATGAATTTATATTTCTTTCCAACTGACGCACACTCCATTGTTCACGAGCTGATTCACGCAAATACCACTCACGAGCCTTGGCATCTTGAACCCTCATTATCAATCTATTATGACTCCAAGACAATTCTCTACACAGTGTGTGGAATATTTCCGAATCACCATAAGTTTGATAAAACTGACGCATATTACATAAATTTGAATACGAGAATCCATTCCCAAATTCAAAAGTCAACTCTTTTGATAGTTTCTTTAATAAGTATGTACCATAATCCGCACGTTCGGCATTTTGCTGCTCTTCCACCACAATACGTCTGCCTATCATCCAGTAAGCGGCGGTCATAGCCGTGTTAATATTACGCACAACACTCTGTCGAGCCTCCTGCAAAATGGTGCGAATGTCGGTTGTAATGTTGCTCGTTGATGGTATTTTGTCAAATTTGTCTATTCCTTTCATAGTGTTCTATCCTCCTATTCTTCAATATCAGTCATAAGTTCTTTGAGTCGAGCCACTGCATTGGCTATGTTCTTACTCTTTTCCTCCATATTAGTTATAAGTTCACAGAGTGAAACATCCTCCTCATCATCGATTTGCTTGAGCCATGTAATATCCAGACTTGTTTTGTCACGGGCAAGCAAATCTTCCACCTGATAGCATTTGAAGCGCTCTGTCTCTTGTCTTGCCTGTATATTATCTATATTGTAGCACTTCACAAAATCATCAAGATGCTGACGATGCATCGGCTTGGTTGCTAATGTATGTTTAATGCCTGTACGATAATCATAATACCATACCTCTTTTGTAGAAATTCCTTTCTGGAAGAATAAGACATTCGCCTTTACGCCTTGTGCGTAAAAAATACCAGTAGGCAGGCGTAGAATTGTGTGAAGGTTATAATTTTTTAGAAGTTCTTTACGAATAACCTCGCCAGCACCACCTTCAAAAAGCACATTATCAGGCAGAACTACTGCGGCACGACCATACCTTTTTAGCATAACCATTATGTGTTGGAGGAAATTAAGCTGATTATTCTTTGTCTCAACAAAGAAATCCTGACGGTCAATATCAACGCTACCTGCAGGACGTGTGCCAAAAGGAGGATTTGCAAGCACCACATCAACAAGTATTTCTGGTGCTTTTTCTAATGAATCCTGACATAAAATGGGACTGCAGTCTGTACCTATACCATGTAAATATAGATTCATTGATGCAAGGGTAACTACAAGTGCTGTATTGTCATAACCGTGAAGAGATGAATTCCGAAGAAAATCCAATTTCCCTTTATCCTGACTCTGGGATTTCATATGGTCATACGCAGCAAGAAGAAAACCACCTGTTCCGCAAGCAGGGTCACAAACCGTCTCTCCAATCTGAGGATTTGTTACTTCAACCATCGCTTGAATAAGTGAGCGTGGTGTAAAATACTGACCAGCACCGCTCTTTTTATCTTGTCCATTCTTCTCTAGGATACTCTCATATATCGCACCCTTCACGTCTCCATCCATCACAAGCCACTGCTCTCCATCTATCATTGTAATAACCTTTTTGAGATAGACAGGTTTGTCAATTTTATTCTGTGCCTTTACAAAAATTGTACCTATAAGATTATCCTCTTCACTCAATTTTTTTAATGTCTCTTCATATTGTTTAAGTAGGTCAAAACCATCCAAATCAATAATGTCTGACCAGCGATAACCTTCAGGTATTGCAGATTCGTCTCCAAAAAGACGGGTGTTTTCATCATCCATCTTCAAGAAAAGCAAATATGTCAGTTGTGTTATATAATCTGTAAATCCAATGCCCTGCCCTGCCAATGTGGTGGCAAGAGTCCATACCTTTTTTGTCAGTGATGTTTCTATGTTAGAAGCCATAATATTTAAGCTGTTTTCTTTATTACAATAAATTTATATAGTGACACAAGAGCATCAGCCGCTTGTGCTCTGCCTCCGAATGATTTTACCAATTGGGCTCCCAGAGAAGTATCATATTGTCTTATATCATCGACAGTCACTGCTCCGTTACTCGCAACGTAGTTTACAACTTGACGCATAACTTCAATTTGTGCCAGACTTTTTTCATTATTACGTTGTCCGCACCACAGGTTAAAATACTGTTGTGCCGTTATATACACATTAGTTAGTTTTTCTATCTGATGGTAAGCAAAGCGAACTAATTGGATAATATTTGTCAGCGAGGACTGTTCATCACGGTTTGAGTTAGGACGGACTGAGTCTGGCTTAAGAATTGCATACGAATTCCATAGACAACTACTAGTAAACCTACGGTTCTCAGTTTTCAATTCCAACTCCAAATCCTTAAGCATTTTATATGAAATAGGAGATCCATCGTTGTTCCATAGTATGCGCAACGCCTCTATTTCATCTTTATGCTCATTGCAATATTTTTCAAAACAAGATGTGACACTTTGCGCTTCTTCCTTTGAAAACCCTGCATAGATTAGAGTGTCTTCTCCTGGTATCAATGTTGTTACAAATCCTTCATTCAAAATCAACAGCAACTCACGGACATCGGGGTGGTTTGCAATTACTGCAACCAATGACATTCGCTCTTGATTAGACATATTAATATCCTCATATATTGGAAGGGAATATTTTTCCAATGCTTCAAATATATTTGAGGATATTTTTTTCATCTCTATACCTGCCAATGTATGAAACTTCTCTCGCTGTTCCTGAGTACACTTGTGGTCTATTCTTGCAAGATTCGCCGCTAACAAACGAAGATGTTGATCGTCAACATTCCCGTGTGCTATACGCTCCAATAAAATATAAAATGGCATTGACCATCCACCTCCACCTGGTTTGGGAATTGACTTGTCGTGCTCCGTTACACCTACAGCATCAACTAAAAAATAACAATCCTTAGAGAAGGCATTAGGTGTAACAATACGCAACTGTTCATCTCCAATAGTACGTACACCTCGTCCTTTCATTTGCACATATAGAGGCTCTGACTGAACATCACGCATAAACATTACAACCTCCAATGGCTTTACATCTGTTCCTGTAGCGACAAGCGTACATGTTACAGCAATACGGAACTCTCTATTATTACGGAATTGACGTATCAATTCGTTACTGTCTCCGGAAGAATATGTAATTTTCTGAACATACGGGTCATTTTCCGCTGTGTGTCCGAATACTTCTTTTGCTATTTTTACAATGTTATTAGCATGTTGTTCATTGAGGGCAAAAATCAATGTCTTTGGTAAATACTCAAACTTAGGTTCGCGTTGTGGGTCTGTGAACATTTGTGTGTAGACATTGTCCTTATATGTTTCAAGAACTAACTTTATTTGAGACGGATTTATTACGCTACGATTAAGTTCCTCTCCCGTATAATTAACCGTTTCCTTTTGCCGCATTGTCTCAAAGGTTCCAGTATAACGGGTTTCAACCATTGTCTTTGACCCCTTCAAAATAGCCCCACCGTTTTCCGTGACCTCTGTTTTAATTCTAAACACTCGGCAATCAACATTGACGCCATCAACTATACTCCGTTCCAGAGTATAATTTACAACCATATTATTATTAAAAAAAGCTATAGTCTCTGCTACTGGCGTTGCCGTAAGTCCAATGAATCTTGCAGATGAAAAATAATCGAGAACTTTTTTCCAGTTGCCATAAATACTTCTATGACACTCATCAACTATCACAACATCAAAATAGTCTTTGGATATAGCTGGATTATCTGGCATTTCAACAATGTGTGCCGGTTCATTTTCATCTTCTAATTCATCATTGTCATCATCAGAAACTTCTTCGCCATTTATAACAGAGAACAATCTTTGTATTGTAGATATTATCACATTGCTTTCAGGTGGTATTATGGCAGATTTAAGACGGTTAACAGCAAAAATAGTGTTAAATGAATCGCCATTTTCAGTAAGGCGGAACATACCAAACTCACCTTCCGCCTGCTTACCAAGATTATTTCTGTCAACTAAAAACAGAATTCTCTTAATTGGGGTATACGCAAGCATTCTATAAGACTCAAGACAAGCTGTATATGTTTTTCCCGCCCCTGTGGCAAGAACAACAAGTGCTTTCTTTTCTCCACTTCTGAAACTTTGCTCTATGTTAGTAATTGCTTCATATTGACAATCCCGCAGACCTTTCCTCTCAAGCATTGGTAGTCCTGCAAAATCATTTTTTATATTCAATATGCGGGCAAGTTCTTTTGGAGTATGAATTGTCTTAATGGAATAGTAAGCCCTTGTTTTCTCCTGCATATTTCGGAATCTTAATTCTTTTCCGTTGGATTTATATATGAATGGTAAAGGATTACTGTATGTTTTGTAGTAATTTGGCACAGACCTGACATATAGTTCAGCCTGTTCTGAAACAGCCAAAGTATCAATATCAACCTCCTCTCGTTTTGCCTCCAATATACCAACAGCTTTCCCATCAAGGAAAATAAAATAGTCTGCTTCTAGATTGCCAGTCAGCAACCCTTCACGCACTACTATTGCATTTGAAATCGGAGTGTACTGGTCTCGGTCAACGACCTGCCACCCTGCCTCTTCAAACATTCGGTCAATTTTAACTCTTGCCTTTTCTTCTGGTGTCATAGTATTTATTCTTCTTCCATAGATCCGTACTTCAATTCATATAAATCGCTTAAGTTCCGTGGATTTTCTTCAACAGTTTCCCATTTCACACTAGGTTGAATGGCTTGAGTTAGGTTGAGCAATTTCTTAGTCAACGCCGTCAGCGATATAGGAATTCCTCCATTATATGACACATGACGTCCGTCAACAATCTCCGCAATGTCATTATGTCCAATCAATCTAATTTTATCTCCTTTTTGCAAACCTATTTCAAGATAGTTTATAACAGGACGCTTTGAGCGCAAATTATTGGATGAAGCAATATCTTCAGCAGTCAAATCACTTGCGAGTTCTTCACTAACTTCTTCTGTAATATCGTCTCCTTAGTTAGCGTATTTAAGCAGCGGAAGAATTTGTTGTACTGAAACCTTGAAAAACTCTCTATTGGGATTTACGCGATTTGGAGCAAATGCTTTGTGTAAAGCATCCTCCAACTCTTTAGTGCGAGACATTGTGACTTTGCAAGCATATTCACATTTGAAAGGCACTGGTACACCAGTTGTATAAAGTTCTTTTAAACGCTGGTCTAAATCCTTTCTTGTGGTCATACCAATTTTGACTAAACCAGGCATAGCCTCATTGGTTAACAAATAAACCACACCATAATTATCCTTACTCATATATTTATATTTATATTTATATGTACATCCAATCTACAAATTTACAAAATTTATTACATTTTCCGCATTTTTAGTGTAGTTTCTGCACAATAGTGATATTTCACACGGCAAATAAACAGTCCCGTTATGACAAATCCTGTCAGTGTTCAAGAAGGATTGTGAGGTTGAGCGAAGGGTCTCAGGCGTTCAGGTCAGTGGCTGAATGTTTCACCTCACAAGAGTATATTCTGCACTTTTAGTTTAATTTTTGCACTTTTAGTACAAAATTGATAATCAGATAGTTATGTGAAAAATATTTGGATGTTACTGCTGGATTCAGTACCTTTGCATATTCATAAATCGAGAAAATATAATGGATATGGCAAAACAACCACACGTCTATACGGTAAGGAATAAAAAGGTGGTGCTGGACAGAGATGTAGCACAGGCATTTGGAGTGGAGACCAAGCTTATAAAAAGGAATGTGAAGAGGCATCCTGAACTTTTCATAAGTGATGATTTTGCATTTGAAATGACAGAAGATGAATGTTTGAGGTGTCTGGCAGACACCTCAAACCATAGCGGAAGAGGAGGCTCAAGGTACCTTCCAATTGCTATAACAGAAAAGGGTGTGCAAGTGTTAAAATCACTAATGAAAAGTTATGCGGATATTGACTTTTCTGATGAGCCTCCACTACCTACCATCTGTGGAGAATCGTGGAATGAAGGTACTGTAGTGCTGTATAATCCTGATGATTCTCTAAAATTGGAAGTGATGATTCAAGATGATACAGTGTGGTTGTCGCAAGACAAAATGTCTCAACTTTTTGGCACTCAAAGGCAGGCTATCTCTAAACATTTAAAGAATATTTACGACTCAAATGAACTTGAAAAAAATCAAACTTGTTCCATTTTGGAACTAGTTCAAAACGAGGGTGACAAGTATGTCACAAGACAAATTGCCATATATAATTTGGATGCCATTATTTCTGTAGGTTTTAGAGTGAATACCAAGCGTGGTATATTCTTCAGACAATGGGCGATAAAAGTTTTGAGAGACTATGCTCTAAAAAGAAATGGTGTAAACTTGCAGATGCAGGAGATGAAGGATAGACTTAATGAACATGATGAAATTATAAAGGAGCAACAGAAACAGATAGACTTCATTGTTAACACACGCATCCAACCAACGGAACATATATTTATGCAAGGTCAGTTTTTTGATGCGTATAAATTATTTTCAGATTTAATAAGGAGTGCTAAAGAACGTGTGATTATTATTGATAATTATGTGGATGAGAGCGTCCTTAAATTATTATCTAAGCGTGCTGATGGCGTAGCAGGGGTAATTTATACAAGTGAGAAATGCTACAATAATGAGACATTCAGACTTGATTTGCAAAAATATAATGCTCAGTATCCTATAGTGGAAACTCATCATATGAGTAAGGTACATGATAGGTTTATGATAATAGATGATGTACTATACTCATCTGGTGGCTCTTTTAAGGATGCAGGTAAGAAGTTGTTCTATTTTGAAAAAATGGAATTAAGCCCGGAAGAGATACTAAATATCATTTGTCGCCAGTAAAGAAATTATCAAGGTCGCGGCGTTCTTTTTTTGTGGGTCTGCCTGTACCGCGGTCTCTTTCACCGGATGAGACAAGTTTCAAGTCCTCAAGCAGTTTCAACTCTGATGCAGGGGTTATGTCAATCATATATTTTGAGACCTCTTTTGCCCCGACTCTGTTCTCTGTAATGTCTATTATTGTGTAGGTGTGGATTATCGGGGGTCTTTTTACTTGTATTGTCAGCCCCGATGTCACAACAAAAGAGGGCTTTACGGCTATGCCTCCCACAAGTATGCGTCCCTTTTTGCACTCCTCAGTGGCTATGGAGCGGGTTTTGAACAGACGCATTGTCCACAACCATTTATCTATGCGTAAACTGCCAGCCATCGTGGAAGATTATTTGCCGTTGAAGTTTGTCATTGTGAGTTGCAGCCCGGCAAGACAGAAACTTTTTATCATCTCTGTGGTTACGGCGCAACGCTCATCAATCAGTTTCATCTCCTCATCACTGAATTTGCTTAGCACAAAATCAATTTGCTGACCTTTGGCAAACTCATTGCCAATGCCGAAACGCAGGCGGGCGTAGTTCTCAGTGCAAATAAGTTCCTGAATATTTTTGAGCCCGTTATGACCGCCTGCACTGCCTTTCCCTCTCAGACGCAGGGTGCCAAAGGGTATGGCAAGGTCATCAACCAGCACCAGGATATTCTCAACAGGAATGTTCTCCTTTTGCATATAGTAACGCACGGCGTTGCCGCTGAGATTCATAAATGTGTTCGGCTTCAGAAGTACAAGTTCTCTGTTTTTCACACGACACTCAGCCACTGAACCGTAGCGTTGTTCAGTGAAAAAAACATTGGACGCTTTTGCAAAAGCGTCCAACATTATAAACCCTATGTTGTGGCGGGTGCCTTGGTACTCATGACCAATGTTACCCAAACCAACTATCAAGTATTTCATTATGAGTTGGCTTCGCCCTCAGCCGCAGCCTTAGCCGCACGTGTTGACTTGACGCAAACTACAAGGCTCTCTTTATTATCTACTATGTCAATGTTAGGGAATGAGAGGTCTCCAGCCTTGATTGACTTGCCAACCTCAAGTTTCTCAACATTAACCACAACGCACTCAGGTATGTTCTTGCAGAGACCTTTGACTTTCATTCTGCGCATCTCAAGAGAGAGTTTGCCACCAGCCTTGACACCAGCCGCAAGACCCTCTGTCTTAACAGGAACCTTGAATACAATAGGTTTCTTGTCATCAACCTCAAGGAAGTCAATGTGAAGAATATTGTCTGTTACAGGGTGGAACTGAATCTCCTTGATGACTGCTGAGCAGCTCTTCTTACCAATTGTAAGTTTTACCTCAAATACCTCAGGGCTGTAGATGAGTTTGCGTACAGCGCTCTTTGATATTGTGAAGTTTGTGTTCTCTTTTTTGCAGCCGTAAAGAACGCAAGGGATTAAATCTTGCTTACGTAGTGCCGCACTGGCCTTCTGACCAAGTTCTGTTCTTGCAGAACCCTCTAATTCAAATGTTTTCATTTTTGTATAAATTTGTGTTACTCAAAGTGGGGCAGAGTTACACTTTTGATGGATGCGCCCCAATTCCCATCACACTAGATTTTCAAAAGCGGGTGCAAAGATACAAAAATTTAAGCACACCACCAAAAAAAATAACAGTTAACTTTTCACTTTTAACTCTTCACTATTATTAAACTTCGTTTAATGATTCTTGTTCGTGACTCGGGATAACAAGTAAACTTGTTCTCCTCTCGCTACTCCAAGAATTCACTATTCAAAACCCTGTCCATCCTTGTGCCTTGAGTGTCATTTCAGGTCCTTCAGGGGTGACAAGCACTTTTTCATTAGGGTCTGATGTGGTGTAGCCAATAACCTTTATGCCTTTGAGTTCGTTTACCTTCTCGTGCATTGATACTGGAACGGTGAAGAGCAGTTCATAATCCTCACCGCCGTTAAGGGCCACAGTCATAAGGTTCATATTGAACTCCTCTGCCTGTATGGCGGTTTGGTAATCAACAGGTATCTTCTCTTCATATACACGGCAGCCTACGCCACTCTGCTTGCAAATATGCAGAAGTTCTGATGAGAGACCGTCAGAGATGTCCATCATAGCCGTAGGCACAATTCCAGCCTTGTCAAGTGTCTCAATTATATCTTTACGAGCCTCTGGTTTCAGTTGGCGTTCAAGCAGATACTCCTTGCCGGCAAAATCAGGCTGCATTCCCTCTTCTCCGCCTTTTTCAAACACTTTTTTCTCACGCTCAAGCAGTTGCAGTCCCATATATGCGGCTCCAAGATTTCCGCTTACACATATCAGGTCATTGGGCTGCGCTGTGTTACGGCATACAATCTTTCCCTCAATGCCTTCTCCTATGCAGGTTATGCTTATTGTAAGTCCTGTTGCTGAGGCTGATGTGTCACCTCCAACCAAATCAACGGAGTGACGCTCACAAGCAAGTTTTATGCCTGCGTACAACTCCTCCAAATCCTCTGTCTGGAACTTTCCGCTAACGCCAAGTGATACTGTAATCTGCTTTGGCTTGCCGTTCATTGCGTAGATATCAGAGAAATTGACCATAGCCGCCTTGTATCCAAGATGTTTGAGCGGAGTATAGGTCAAATCAAAGTGTATGCCCTCAAGCAGCAAATCTGTTGTTACAAGCACACGTGTGTTCTTTTTTGTGTAGTCAAGAATTGCGGCATCGTCGCCAACACCCTTGACGGTAGAGTCATTCTCTAATTTTAAGTCATTGGTTAGGTGGTCAATAAGACCGAACTCTCCAAGCGTTGATATATCTGCCATTTTAGGTGGGTATTAGTTGTTAGTAATTATTTTTGCAAAGGTACTCATTTATTGCTAAATTTGTAGCATTTTATGAGCATTGAACTTTTCAATATAAGAAAACGGTACGGAAGTCAGGTTGTGCTGCCGTCACTCTCAATGAGTGCGGGTAGTGGTGAGATAGTGGGTTTCCTGGGACCGAACGGGGCTGGCAAATCCACCACTATGAAGATTATAACGGGGTTTGTTGTTCCTGATAGCGGAAGTGTGAGCGTGTGTGGTGTGGATATGCTCAAGAATCCAATTGAGGCTAAGCGTCACATAGGCTACCTGCCTGAGCATAATCCTCTTTACATCGATATGTATGTGCGTGAGTATCTGGATTTTGTGGCGGATGTGTATAAGATTAAATCAAGGCGGGCAAGGGTTGATGAGGTTATAGAACAAGTTGGTCTGACATCGGAGTATAAAAAGAAAATAAGCTTACTCTCAAAGGGTTACAGGCAGAGAGTAGGACTTGCCGCCGCCATTGTCCATAACCCCGATGTCTTGATTTTAGACGAGCCCACAACCGGTCTTGACCCTAATCAGATTATTGAGATAAGGGAGTTGATAAAGGGCTTTGGAAAGGAACGTACAGTACTCTTCAGTACTCACATTATGCAGGAGGTGGAGGCGGTGTGTGACAGGTTTATAATAATTAACAATGGCGTTATTGTTGAGGATAAGGGAATTTCTGATATAGAAAAAGGAACTCTGGAGTGTATATTTACAGATATTACCAAATGAAAATATAAAAATATGAAAATCAAATTAAGTTCAATCATCGTATCTGTTTTATTCGTTCTATTTTTTTCTTCATGTGAAAAAAACAAAACTAATTTCTCCGTAGAATATTCTACAAAAAAAGAAGGGTTAATCGCTGTTGTCAAAACAACAAATACTACGGCTCACACATATCAATTGTGTAAATATGCGGATGTAGTTAAAATGGGCTTCAATGACCCGGTGAAAGATATGAGAAATGTTGTAAAGACTTTAAACAGAATGTCAGAACATGAAATTATGCACGGAAACTACACCTTTAATTTTTCGTTTAGTCTGCTTGCAAAGAATACTGACTACATTGTATATAATTGGTGTTATAATGGTAATGAAATTGATGCTGTAACTTGTTACCAATTCATTATTACTGAAGAATAAAAATGTCATTTGAATGGATGATTTTGACATACATAACAATGCCGCTGAGGAGAGCCGTGATTTTGAGAATGTGCTGCGTCCTCTGACCTTCTCTGATTTTCAGGGACAGAGTAAGATAGTGGAGAATCTCAAGGTCTTTGTGATGGCTGCCCGTATGCGTAAGGAGCCTCTTGACCACGTGCTTCTGCACGGACCTCCGGGTCTTGGAAAGACAACACTCTCAAACATTATAGCCAATGAGTTAGGTGTTGGATTTAAGATAACATCGGGGCCTGTGCTTGACAAACCTGGTGACCTTGCCGGTATTCTCACAAGCCTTGAGCCCAATGATGTCCTCTTCATTGATGAGATACACCGTCTGAGTCCTGTGGTTGAGGAGTATCTCTATTCGGCTATGGAGGATTTCCGTATTGACATTATGATAGACAAGGGCCCAAGCGCCCGCTCTGTTCAGATAGGTCTTAACCCGTTTACACTTGTGGGTGCTACAACTCGTAGCGGACTTTTGACAAGTCCTCTAAGAGCGAGGTTCGGAATCAACTCACACCTTGAATATTATGATGCGGAGGTGCTGAAAAAAATAGTCAAGAGGTCTGCCTCAATACTTGATACACCTTGTTATGAAGATGCCGCTGTGGAAATAGCGAGACGTAGCCGTGGAACGCCGCGAATAGCCAACGCTCTACTGCGTAGGGTGAGGGACTTCGCACAGGTAAAGGGTAGCGGAACCATAACTAAGGAGATAGCCTGTTACGCTCTTGAGGCTCTGAACATAGACAGGTTCGGGCTTGATGAGATTGACAACAAGATACTTAACACAATTATTGATAAATTCTCTGGAGGACCGGTTGGAATTACCACTATAGCCACCGCACTTGGAGAGGACGCCGGAACCATAGAGGAGGTATATGAGCCGTTCCTTGTTATGGAAGGCTTTATTAAACGCACTCCACGAGGGCGTGAGGTTACAGAACTTGCTTACAAGCATCTGGGCAAAACGCATAGGATGGGTGGAGTTTTTCAGGGAAGTTTGTTTGATGAATAATCTATGTCAGAAGTAAAAACATTAGCAAAGGATACCGCAATATACGGTTTGAGCAGCATACTGGGCAAGTTTCTTAACTGGTGTCTGGTGCCGCTCTACACATATATGCTCACAAGTAGTGCAGACTATGGTATAGTGACCAATCTCTACGCCTGGACGGCTCTTCTTCTTGTGATACTAACTTACGGAATGGAGACAGGTCTGTTCCGTTTTCTTAATAAGGGTGATGATAACCCCGATAAGGTTTACGGAACCACTCTTACATCTCTCTGCACCACATCATTCCTGTTTGCTCTTATAGTGGCGTTATTTGATAAGCCTATAGCAGCCTCTATGGGGTATGGGGCACATCCTGAATTTATTGGAATGCTTGCCGTGGTGGTTGCAATGGACGCTTTTGACGCTATTCCGTTCGCATATCTGAGGTATCTGAAAAAGCCGCTGAAATTCGCCGCCCTCAAGTTGTTGATGATATTTGTCAATATCATTATGAATCTATTCTTCCTTGTGGGGTGTCCTGCCATTATGAATTGGAAACCTGAACTAATCTCTTGGTTCTATGATGCCTCATACGGAGTAGGGTATGTATTCGTGGCAAACCTCATATCAACAACTTGTGTCACTCTTGCCTTGCTGCCTACGGTATTCTCTGTAAAACCGCAGTTTGACAATGCTCTGCTAAGGAGAATGTTGCGTTATTCTCTGCCGTTGTTGCTGCTTGGCATCGTGGGAATAATGAACCAGACTGTTGATAAGATTATATTCCCTTATCTGTATGCTGACCCTGTGGAGGGCGCGGCGCAACTTGGTATCTACGGTGCCTGCTTTAAGGTTGCTATGGTTATGATGGTCTTTACGCAGGCTTTCCGTTATGCGTATGAGCCGTTTGTCTTTGCAAAAAGCCGTGACGCTGACTCCACGCAGAGTTACGCCGTTTCAATGAAGTATTTCCTTATAACATCATTCCTTATATTCCTTGGCATCACGTTCTATCTTGACCTTCTGAAATATATTATCCGTGAGGACTATTGGGGCGGTCTGGTCATAGTGCCTATAGTGCTTTTAGCCTATATATTCCAAGGCGTCTATTTTAACCTTTCATTCTGGTATAAACTTAATGACAAGACACGGTACGGAGCCTATATGTCTCTGATAGGGTTTGTCATTAATGTCGCCCTGATAATAATTCTTGTGCCTATTATTGGCTATGTGGGTGCGGCGCTGGCATCACTTGCAACCTTCTTTGTAATGATGATTATCTCATATTTCTGGGGTCAGAAATATCTGCCTGTGGCTTATGATTTCAAGTCAATAGGCATATACGCCCTGATGGCTGCCGCGCTATACGGCATAAGCCTCATAATCAGAAGGTTTGTTGATAATGATTGGGCTTGTATGGGAATAAACACAGTGTTGCTTGTGCCATATTTAGCATATTTGCTTAAAAAAGATTTACCAATATTTAATAAATTTAAAATTAAGAGATTATGAATTATCCTAGCAGCGAGTTCAGAGAAAGTTTACTTTCTATGACGAGTCGCGACGGATAATCATAAATTTGGAACAAATTTATGAATTACGTTTTTCTTGCTGACGGTTTTGAAGAGATAGAGGCTCTTGCCGTTGTGGATATTCTGCGTAGGGCAGACCTTGAGGTTGCCACAGTTTCAATTTCAAATGGCTACGATGTCATTGGCGCTCACGGGATTGAGGTTGCCGCTGATGTTATGTTGTCTGATATTGACGCCGATGTTGAGGACTATCTTATTCTGCCTGGCGGTATGCCCGGCTCTGATAATCTGCGTGCCTGCGCTCCTCTTTGTTCAATGCTACAGTCTCATTTTGCGGCTGGCGGTCACGTGGCGGCTATATGTGCGGCTCCGTATATACTTGGAGAGTTGGGGATACTTAAGGATGCAGAGGCTATCTGTTATCCTGGTTTTGAAGATAGACTTACCGGTGCCACTATATCAGAGAAGCCTGTATGCAAGAGTGGAAATATAATTACAGGAAAGGGTCCTGGTGTGGCTATGCAGTTCGCTCTAGCCATCGTGGAAGAGCAGTGCGGAGCATCTGTTGCGGCGGAACTTAAGGCGGGAATGCAGATGTAATTTAGATTTGATTTTTATGCATAAAAGTTAGCACGAATGAAAATTTGTTGTAACTTTGCGGAAAATTATTACTTATAATGTTTAACTAAAAAAAATATAAAATGAAAAAAGTAGTTTCTTTATTAAGCGTGTTGGCGGTTTTTGCCATTATGACACTTACATCCTGTGAAAAGACGGAGGGAACAGATGCGTTCAAGGTAACATACTCTGATGATAACACATATATTAAGGCAAAAGTTAATACAGCTTCTATTACAGAGTGGTCATTCACCACACTTCCTGCCACTGTTTTGAAAGAGGGTGGATATAGTGATCCATTGAGTCAAAAAGAAGATATTGTAGCACAACTTTTAAGTGAGGGTACAAAATTTGATATTAATGTTGGTCCTACTGAATATGGTGACTTCTATGGGGCCAGAAAAGTGGATCTTAAAGCGTTGTATGGTAGTGGTACTTGGTATGCGTTCTGCTGGTCTTACAAGTCTGGCACTACAAAGAAGGCAGATGTTGTTACCGCTTATAAGTATAATATAAAGTAAGTAAGGTTGGGGGTTTAGCTCATCTGGCTAGAGCGCAACACTGGCAGTGTTGAGGTGACCGGTTCGAGTCCGGTAATCTCCACCAACGAAAGGGCTTCAGTAGAAGTCCTTTTTTCGTTGGTGGAGATAAATCCTTGTGTGGGGCATATCCCCAAACATGTCCCATGTTCTGAGACAAGTGAATATTATCTTTGCAAAAAAGCAATCAACAAATGTTGTAAAACTAGCAATTTTTGTAATAAAAATAATGTGAACTTGGACCTATACTTGAACCCAACTGTTCCCTAACTGTTCACCAGCTTGTACCCAGGCTTGGACTCCGATTTAAAATTTTTGTTTTATTGTGTGCTTCCCTATAAAAGTGATAAAGAAGTCAAAACAAGGGATAAAATCGAAAAACAAGGGATAAAATCTATTTAATAGAAGGGATTAGTGGAAAAAAGTGGTCAAGGGGTTGATAAGATGTTCTATTATAATCTTATGGAAGGGAAATCTATACCTGATTTTTCCGGAACTGATAGTTTTTAAGTCTCCTTGCGATTGTCTGGTATTATTGAGAATCCTGCGTTCTTGTTGTTTGTGAACGAGATTCAAAAAAGTCGTTCTCCGAAAGAGAAACTGAATGTGTTTGACTTATATGCTTTATATAAGTTGTCTAAAGGTGAAAGCCTAAGGGACACTGATGATGTCACTCTTCAAAAATTAATTCATCAGGGATTAGTTAATAAGACAGTAAATGGTTATGTGTTATCAGGTCTTTATGATGAAATAAAAGGAAGAAATAAGACAAGTGGAGTGGTGAATGGCGAGACGACTGGCGATACCATTGCGTACTATGCAACGCGAAATATCATTTCTTCGTAAAAATGGATATTTGGGTAAACAGAGTAAGTCCAATAATAGTCCTTGGGTGATTTTGAGACAATATCGTTTATGGAAGCAATTTTCCCATTATAGCAGTTTTTATGCTCATATAAGGAATCGTACACTTTGAATGTAAGTAATGTTACTTTAAAATGCGATTTTCAAGCATTGCAAAAATTGGGTTGTTTCCTCATTCACATACCTATTCACGATGCTTTTACAAGTGGAAATTGCGGGAGTGATTGCGACATTGACTAATCTGTCAAAACGTACGGTTGATGAAGAGCTTTTTTTCCTCCACAAAAACGGTTTTATCAAAAAAGAGACAAATGACAACAGAAGCCCTTGGGTGGTTCTGAGACGACTTGATAATACAGAAAACAACTGATATACCTTGGTGACATATGTATCAAATTGGGTCTGCATCGCAGAGCCAATTGGCAGAGAATATGGTCCACAGTGTAGACCCTTTCTTAATGACTGAGCTATCAATGAGAGAATTGCATGCAAGGGAATGTTGCTTTTGTCAAAAAAAAACCGTATCTTTGTTGGTGTAAAAAAAGGTAACATGCAAATAGAAGAGGGTGCAAATAGGCTAATTTATGATTCTATCTCAAATGATGGTTTTTCGGCACATACTTTACAATTAATAGATAATTATATAAACGATATTCTCAATGGAAGAACAAATATTCCTAGATTCAATTTACAGGAGCATGCAGGAATCTGCTCTGCAAATTCGGTGCTCATTGGGGCGTACACCATCGCAAGTTACGCGAGAAGAAGCCTTGAAACAGGTTGCAATGTTGCAACAAGCAAAGGAAGCCCAGCTAATTGGGAAATAGATGAAAAACAAGAGGCTTTGGTTCAACAGTGGGCGGAAGCAAAGCATTTATGGATTCCTAATTCAGAACAAATACTTATTAAGTCATTTGGTCCAAAGATAGCTCAAGGTGCAGAGGCGAAAGTATATTACAAAGAGGGGAATACATCTGTTGTTAAAGAACGAACATCTATTTATGCCACATTAGGCAAGGCATTTGAAGCCATAGTATTACACAATGCGTTGTTCCCGGAAACGGTAATGAAGGTGATTGGTTTTACTCGTGATACAGATGGTTTGTTCAGGACAGTTCTTACACAACCATATATAGGATGTGAACGGTTGGCTACAAAAGATGAAATAGACAATATGGTAATTGTAAAAGGGTTTAGAGACAATAAAAATGGGGAAGGAGTTAATTATATTGGCGATAGACTTTATTTAGAAGATATGCATCCTGCCAATGTGTTCATTGATAAATTATCAGGTAAACCAATTTGTATAGATTGTATAGTAAAGTTTATTTGATTAGTGGAAAATGGTATCTTAAGAACAGAAGGAGACAAAAAGGACAGACGATATACCTTATATTGACATTTTCCACCTTCGTCTGATATTAGTTTGCGTTTGGTCTTGCTCTATTTTGTGTTTTGGCATTCCTTTTTTTAGTATGTTGCTAGTTTTGCATCTGCAAATTCTTTGAACAACAAAATCTGCTCGCATTTATGTGGGGTAAACAACAGATGCTCAAAATCTTTTTTCTTAAGGTTTAGGTTTGTTGTTTCCAAAATTTTGTATAACGCATTCTTTAAGGCATCGGGAGATGGAATTCCACATCTTGCCTGAAGAAACGGGTAATCGGGTTCACATTTTTGCCATAAAAACATAACATCATAAAAATCACGTCCTTTGCCTCTTTTGAGTAATGCTGCTATTTTCATAGACAAAAGCACGGGATTGGGCGGAACTGGTATTGGAAAAATAAAACCACATCTGTTTACTATCGCTCTTTCTGTTTTATATGTGATGCCTTGGTCTTGTGCCTCTACTTTCATTAGAAAACGCTCCTCCTTGTGCCCTGTTAAATTCAAATCAAATAAAAGTTCAGGAAAGATTATGTTTCTACGATACGCAGATAAATTGTTATTATCACTATCTTTGCTTTGAGCGTTAAGCCCGTTTTGCCTTAAAAATAGAATCACAGAATCAGTAAGTTCAACAAACTCATTAACAGTTAATCCTTTACAATCAAAATCCAAATCCTCGGAAAATCTGTCTATACCTTGTATCAGTCTAAGATTGGTTCCGCCTATGAATGCCGTTTTCTCCGCAAAAGGGGAGTGAGATATGTAATCCAACGCCATAAGCTCTACATATTCCTTAAGGATATGTTTTTTGTAACGTTCATTGTTTTTTAGAGTATCGGGGTAAAAATCAAAAATATAATTAAGGTTTATCATAGGTTGTACGCTTTTAGTAAAATATTTATTCTATGTGTCAATGATTTACAATTTATTATTTTTAGATAGTTGTGCATCAAATCCAAGTTGAGTACTTCATGTATAATATTATTATCAAGCCGCAAATCAAGCATGTCTTCCTGTGTTTTATATTCAGGATATAGATATAGTAAATCAATTAATGCTTTTTCTGCCGATGCCATCATATATGTTTTGCCTCCTGGTAGCGTTTTAGGAATATAGCCAAAAAATAATTCTGGTTTTACTGATTGATATGTAAAGCATCCGATGTCATTGAAATACCTTGTACGTCTTGATGTTGTGATGGAATTAACAGATGTTACAGCCTCTGGTATCAAGCCATAAAAATTAAGTGCTGTATGAAGACTTATATATGATGGGCTGTATATCTTACCTGCAAAATAAAATGAGGCGTTAGGTATTTGCTTGTATTCTGAGAATGTGTACCAATCTTGCCTCAGACGTATTAGGTAGCCTTTCTTTGTCCATCTAATGAGATTGTTTTTATCAAAGCCGGGAATAGTGGCTCTAACCTGATATATGCTAAAGCAACCTAACTCAAACCAGCTGTTATGAAATTCTATGAAATTCATTATAATCAAGAAACGATGCAAATATAGTGCTTTTCTTGATTATATGCAAATTTTATGGCAACAATGTTATCAATAAAGAATAAAAAAATACGCTCCTAAACACTTTTAGGAGCGTATTTGGTGAACCGCTTGGGTTTTATTGATATAATACCGTAACATATTGATATATAATTAAGTGTGCTGAAAATCAGTGCATTGCCCACTTTCAATATTTTTTATTTTTTATATATTTTCTATTTAGTTTCCTTTTTTATTGCTTATGTGGTGCAAAAAATGTATATTTGCACCACATATTTTTACACCTTAATTATGGCAACAATAACAGCATTTATCCGTACCTCTTCCAAAGATACATTGGCAAATATCAGGTTCAGAATTAGAGATGGTCGCTCTGTTCAGATTTTCTACAAAGGTAGTAAAAAAATCAATGCAGAATTGTTTGATTCAAAAAAGGAACAGATTAAAGCGAGGGCACTTATAAATAATGCTTTGCGTCTTGAAATTAACAATTATATATTAAAGACAAAGGAAAAACTTAATGTAATATACAATAGCCGTCACCCAAAAACATCAGAAGAATTAAGTTTTCTTATGGATAATAAGCAAACAAATGTTTTAAACAGTATTCTTGATTTGTTTGACAAGAAATTGCAGGGTACAGATAAAGGCAGTACATCTTATAGAACCTTTATGCTTGCCAAACATAAAATGGAAATATACTCTGAGAATACAGGTTTTGTTTGGAATATTGACACTATAAACTCTCAGGATTTGCAAAACTATGAAGAATACCTATATAATACAGGAGCAAGTAAAAACTATGTTGTAACCCTTTTAAAAAGGCTTAAATCTGTGTGTTCTTATGCTCTTAAATATGGATATACTACAAATAATCCATTTCTTAACTACAGTATTATTCAACCTGTTTACGGAACACCAAACTATTTGACTATAGAGGAACGGAACAAAATATATAATACTGATTTATCAGATAAGCCATATCTTGCCGTGCAGCGTGATATTTTCATTTTTCAGTGCCATATAGGTTGCAGGGTTTCAAACCTGTTGGAAATGGCTAAAAGTAATGTAATAGGGGATTTTATAGAATATATCCCAATAAAAACAGCCAATGTTAAGGCAACTGTAATAAGAGTGCCACTCACAGACACGGCAAAAGAAATTATAAAGAGGTATAAGAATATAAAAGGTGCAAAACTGTTGCCGTTTATTAGTAGTCAAAAATATAACGATGCTATAAAGGATATATTAGAAGCCTGTGAAATAAACAGAGTTGTAACTATTCTTGACCCTAAAACAAGAAAAGAAAAACAGGTGCCAATATGTGACATAGCCTCTTCACACCTTGCCCGAAGAACCTTTATAGGCAATCTGTATAAAAAAATAAAAGACCCTAACCTAATAGGGTCTATGAGTGGGCATTCTCAGGGTAGTAGAGCGTTTGAACGCTACAGAACCATTGATGATGATATTAAGAGAGAAACCATAAATCTTATAGAGTAGTGTGGATTATTTTACCACTTTCACCCCCCCCATTTGAATAAACTCAGTCAGACCGTCAAATATGCTTGTTTGCATAGAATCAAGGTGCTCTGTAAAAATTTTTTTTACTCTTTCATCAACCTCTTTTTCAAAAGTTTTAGAGGCTTTTAGGTCTGATGGTTCTCTTGTCTTGAAATACTGTTTCTGTTGTTTCCTCATCCTATAGACAAGTCTGACAAATTCAATGAAATCTTTGTTAATCATAAATGTTATAAGTTTTAATATACTGATTCCTTAGGAAATACAGGGAAAATACAATTACTAAATCAGTGTTATGTTTATAGTATGCAACACCCACAAAAGGTAGCACATAACAAAGTGAGTTGGATTGATAACGCTTTGTATAACTTCTGATTCTCATAACTATAAATCAATGGCGTATTTTCTACAAATATATTCAACAGCAACAGGCGGTAGCAATTTATTTGAGGTTTTAACCCCCATTTCTTGTAGGCGTTGAATATCTGTTTTTAACCAACGGTTAAAAGTCTTATTGCTTACACCTGCCTTATCTGCAAGTTCGTATTTGTACATTGCCTTATATTTTGTATCCATATTAGCCTCTTAAACTGTCCCCCTTAAACAGTACTCTAATGCAGGTTGATTTAATTCTATCAAGTGTTCTATCTCCGTATTTTTCCTGAATTTGTTTTGCTCCCAAATTTGATGTTATAATAACCGTCTTGTTGGTCTTTTCAACACTGTCCATAAGTTCCGAGAAAGCCATACGGCGGCTGCCGTATTCGTTTGTAAAGTCCTCAGTGCCTATATCATCAACAACCAAGAAATAGCGGCTTAAATAGTCATTTATGTTTTGGGCAAAATTTACAGCATCAACTACAGTGCAGATTCTGTTATGGTAAGCGTGCAGGGCTGTAGGAATCAAATAGCGTGCAATCAGGCTTTTACCTCTGCCGCAATTTCCATACAGGAACAGGCTTTTGCCGCCACTGTTACTAAGCCACTTTACAACTTCTTCATATTCAGGCAGCCAAATAAACTTTTTGTGCTGCATTTCAAGTATTGTTGTCAGGCACTCTGTGAAAAATGTTTTGGCATCAGGAATACTGATTGAGAAATACGCCTCAGGAACAGGAACGCCAAATTCTTTAAGATTTTCAAAACACTTTTTAAAATCCTTCATAGTCCATTGATTTTTGATTTAAAGTTATTGCCGCTGTTTTTTGCGGCTTGTTAAATTCACTTCGCTGCCAGGTTTGTAAAGCACCTTTCCAAGAAACCATTTTTTTACCTTTGCCGCAATACCAACCATTGGCCTCATAGTGCCAATAAAATTTTTCAGCATCAATGTTTAATCCTTTTTCCTGTATGTAGGTTTGGATTTCCTCTATTGACGGCTTAACAAAAGAATTTCTTTTTGTTGGTTTGGCGGTGCTTGCACCGCTTCCCTCCCTTTTGGGGGGACAACCCTTTAGGGTTAAGGGGGGATTATTAATATTATTATTTTCTTTTAGGGGTGTGGGGGTATTTTCTTTTGCAACCTCTGTTGAAACCTCTGCACTAACCTCTGTTGAAACCTCTGCACTAACCTCTGCAAAATTTGCAAAGGTTGTACTATTTTTTGAAACAAAAAAATAAATGGTTATTGGTTTTCCTGTACAGGTATAAAAGTTTATAATACCTGCTTGTTTCAGGCGGTTTCTTGTGTTCTGCAAGGTATGAAATGATATGTTCAATTCAGCCATTATTTTACGGTTATTTTGCCTAAATGATTCCTTTGCCCTAATAATATCTCTTTGCTCTAACAGATAGAAAAACAGAGCAATCTCATTAGTTCCAAAAAAATGCGTATTATGCAAATTCCAAAATCTTTTTATCAGTTCTAAATATTCCATATCATTGTAACCTTACAATTTCCATATAATACTTATTCTTATTCTTTTGCACACTGTAGAACGCTTTATGTAAATCAGGAAACGGATACTTGTTTTGCAGTGTTTTAGTCAGCGTTTCATTTGTTTTATGTAGTAAGATGTAATCCGCTAACTGTATAAGGCGTGGTGGTACTTGCATAAGTGCGTGAAAAACAAGGTATAAGTCAATGTTTTTTTGTTTGGTATCTGTTACAAGTTTTAATACAGACGACCGTAAGGCAGAACCCACAAAGCGGCCTGAATCTTCAAGTATTATCACTGTGTTATAACAAGTTTTTGCTATATAGTCTATATCTGCGTCAAACTCTTGCGGCACTGCACTTATTAAAAAGCGTTTAACGCCTTTTTTCCATCGTTTGATGTTTGACCTATCAACATTCTCCACTCCACTGTATGCAGGTGCGTTAAAAGTGTCTAAAACAAGTATTTTCTTATCAGGGTCTGCCGTTTGATAATTCTCTATAACATCGTGTAAAATGGTGTAGGTTTTACCTGTTCCACGACCACCGATAATAATATTTACTGTGTTTACTCTCATAGCGTTTAATCCCAATATAAGTCAATCAGACGGCTAATAATAATTTGTCCCATTACCACACATAAAGCGAGTGCTGGCGGTACATTAAATCCTGATTTCTCAATCATACGCTTCATAGGGCTTTTAAGCCTGTCTTTTTCATCATCTGACAATGGTACTTCAACAGTTTTACTTGTGTAGTCTTTTGTCATAGCGTTAAAGCGGCGTTTTAGTGCAAGTAAAGCGTCTGCTTTATCAGGGTATTGGTTTGCTATATCAGCATCAGTTAAAGCGTAAATCTCAGAAGCGTCTTTGTATTGCTGTTTGTCCGTAAAGTACTTTTTTACAAGTTTCTTACGGTGTAACAGTAGGAATATAGGCGTTTGTACGCCGTCTATCATAGTAATACATATATCCGCTGTTTCCTCAGGGTCTGCAAGGTCAGACAGATTTACTCTTTCTGTAGGTTCTTCTTCTGTTGGAATATCAGAGTAGTTTTCTGATACTCCCTCAGGCATTGGTTCAAAGTCGCTTTCATCAGGCTCTAAATTAACTGTGTTCTCTACAAAGGCAGTTTCTTCCTGTAAACCTTTGAAAAAATCTTTGCTATCATCTTGTGGCATCATAGTTATTCATCTTTGTATTTTTCCACTATTGGCATAATATCTGCAAAAAAGGCAAATTTTTGTTCTACGCCCTTAGGGTTTGTTATAAACTGTGTTGCCAATGATGATATGGATTTAATGGCAACTTTCTTAATCTCTTTTTCATTTGGAACAGGAAACAGACCTAAAACACTGAGTGCTTTTTTCAGAGTGTCTATTATTGCTTTCCTCTCTTCCTGTTCTCTCTTTAGTGCAGCCTCTAAGTATATCACTTTTTCTGCATCTGATACATCTAACATATTACTCTTGATTTTGTTGTTGTGCGGTTTCTAAATTATCAAATTTCTCTTTTGCAAGTTTCAAGCGGTCTGACTTAAAACGCCTTATTTGGTAATCGCCGTTGCCTCTAAACTGATACACTATCAGGAATCTGTTTATAAGCATTTCTTTTACGGTACAACCGCTGTGTTTTGCAATGGTTTCCGCTAAAAATTTTTCAAATGGTGTGCAGTCTGACAGTAGGATAGAGTTTTCAGGAATCGGACTTTGTATTAATGTGGTGCGGCTTGCTTTTTTCTCCAATTCCAAAATGTGGTTTGTGAGTTCTTTTGGGGTGCACTCAAAGTATCTGCAAGCGTCTGTAAGGTAGGGTAAATCTTCGTTTGCTTCTGATGCTGCCGCCGTCTGTTCATTAACAGATTCTTTTAGGTTTTGCAGTTCAGTGTTAAGGTCGTCTGCATTGCTCTGTGCGGCATTTAACTGTTCTTGCAGATTTTCTATTTCTTCTGATTTGGCTTTTAGTTCTTCATCTTTATTATTGGAGATGTCTGTTAGTTCTAATGCCTTGTTTAGTGCTGTTTCCAAATCTTCTGACAGTGCGGCTATTCGTGCCTGTAACTTTAATATGGAATCATCATTGGCGGTTGCCTGTTCGGTCTGTGGCTTTGGTTCAAGCGTTGCCTGTAAAGCGTCAAGCATACGGTAGAACATATCCTGACTTGTAGGCTGTATTCCTAACTTGGCGGCAATGCTGTTCAGTTGTTCCACTCGTTCAGGCCTGGCCTTAAAATTCTTTAAAACTGTTTTTCCTGTGGTAACAGTTTCCTGGTTCTCTTTTCCTTTCATATTTTAATAATTTAATGGTTAAATACAACCCACTATTTTTTGTAGGTCTTCTTTCTTTACTCTTATACAAGCACCGCATTTTATTGTGGGCAATTCTCCTCTGCCTACCATATTATATACGGCTGCCAAACTCATTTTAAGGTATTTGGCTGTTTCTTTAATGGTAAATAATTCAGGTAAATCACTCATTTGTTTGCGTTTTTTTTAGTTTATTACTACGGTTAATACAGATACAGGCATATAGCACTGTAATTAATAAGGTTAAAATAAGGGTTTTCATAATTTTAGTGTTTCATAGTTCTACATTATAAAGTTTGAATACTGATTTAATGTTTTCCACATCGTCTGTATGGGTGGCAACTTTGCCGTAAATGTGCAGCCGCATACCGTATAGGGTGGCGTTGCGTGTCGCTTCCATCAGGCGGTTGTTAAGTTCTGCAACTTTAACTGCAGGTAGTACCTCTTTGGTAAGGTGATTATACTCCTTACTGAAATCAATTTTTTGCGAATTTTTGTAGTGCATAATTTGTTTGGTTATTTAGTTAGTTAGTAGTTTGTGTTTCCAAATAATCAAGTGCTGAATTAATCGCTTCAAGTATCGCAGTGCTATATACATTTTCACGGCTAATCATTATACTATTTATAGAGTCTATTTCCTTTCCAACTCCGTACCATACTTCACCCTTTTTATTGTATATGTCAATACAAATTCCCCTCTCTCTCAACCACCCAATAACCTGCTCTGCTGTGGGTCGTTTCTTATAGTATTTATCACGCTTATCATCTGAGTATGGTGCAAGCGGTGCGTTTAGTTTCTTTAATCTCTGCACTTGCTCATTTGTGCAGTAGATAGTGTAATCTGTAAGTGTTTTCATAACTATTTATTTTTTTAGTTTGATTTCTATTTCCACCTCAATCGGTTCTGTGTCCGACCATTTAGGTTTAATATCTTTCGGCAAATCCTTTTTAATATAGTCGCTTGTAGATAATAATGTATTTTTTTCTACACTCCAATGAGTACTATACTTTTTTGGCTTTTCCACAAATAGGTGTACTGTACCTTTTTTGTCTTTTGCTAAATATGCTTTCATAGTTCTAAATTTTGAAGTTGTCTGCTATGTCATTTTCCTTAATAAGACGCAATAAATTTTGTAATTCGTGTACATACTCTATTATGATTTTTTTGCCCAAATTTAAACCTACTGAATAATAACCATTTGCAAGGCGATGTGTAGTCATACCATTTATACAGAAGTATTCCTCTCCAGTAATCTCTCCAGTAACACAATATAAAGTCTCATATCCGTTTTTCTTAAGTATTTCATCAGTTAAAGGAATTAGTTTAATATCTTCTTCAAACAAACATTGTACTACTCTACCATTGTGGGTCTCATATTCAGAAGTAATATATGTTCCTGTATTACCTATAACTCTAACATTTCTATTGCCGTTGCTAACCAAATCGCCAATCATTAGTTCTGATGCTTTCATAGTTGTTTTATTTTTGCGTTATAATATTTCTTTAATTCTTTTATTTGCTATATCTATGTATTTGTCGCTTATCTCAGAGCCTATATAAGAGCGTCTGTTCATTACTGAAGCCACCGCTGTTGTTCCGCTTCCCATAAAACAATCAAGCACCAAACCACCAGGTGGGCAGCAGGTAATAATTATCTGCTCTGCAAGTTGTAGGGGGAAGGGTGCAGGGTGCGGTAAGTTTTTCTCAGCGTTAATTTTCCATACATTTGTGCGTAAAGACGAGGCATTTCTATTAAAATATGTTTTTTTATGGTCTTTAACTATCCAAAATAGGTATTCAAATGAAGATACAAAATAGTTTATGTTGGTTGAAATAGATGCGTTCCGTTGCCATATAATAGTTTGATGAAGAGGAAAGTCATATATGAAAGTTGGATTTATGGCAAAACCATTTTTTTTGTTTTCCTTGTGATTATAGAACAAAGAACCTGATGGTTTTAATACTCTAATACATTCCTCTATTACTGTTCTTTGCCATTTTTCATATTCATCTTCAGGCATATTGTCATCGTAGTTGTCATATTGTAACTTTACGAATTGCCATTTACCATTTTTTTTGATGTTTCTATGTAGATTTCTGTTATAAGGTGGAGAGGTTATTACCAAATCAACTGTGTTTGATTCTATGCTTCGCAAAAAATCTAAACAATCCTGATGAAAAATTTTGTTCAATTCCATTTTTTGGTTTGGTATGAGAAAATATTTTTTGTATCTTTGCAAACTTTTTAACAAAGTGATTTTTATTTTCAATCATTTTGACAATGCAAAGTAAGCAAGAAATCTCGTATATTCCAAATTTTTATGCAAGAAAAATCGCCTATAAAACAAAAAATTTTGCAATTTATTGAATATAAAGGAATTACAAAATACAAATTTTACCTTGATACAGGGGTAACAAGAGGCATTTTAGACCAAAATAATGGAATTTCAGAGGAAAACCTTGCAAAAATACTCGCTTATTTTCCTGAAATTTCACCTGATTGGCTTCTTACAGGCAGGGGAGAGATGCTGCGTGATGGCGTGGCATCTGTGGCATCGGGGCAAAATGAATCAGGAACTCAACAGATAATTCAGGGCAACAACAACAGCCATAACAGCGTTACTGTTGATAATCCTCAGACTTTGACTGAACTGCATAAGATTATAGAGGACAAGGACAACACCATACGCCTACAGGCAGAAGCCATTGCCAACCTCTCCCAGATGATTGGCAAATGATTTTGCTTTTTCCACTTTTTTTATTATATTTGCAGAATGAAAGGAGATATAACTATGGCAACTACAATTAAGAAAACAACAAAATTAGCGACTGACAAGCCTAAAAAGTTATCTAAAATTGGTGAGTATTTTAAGGTAGGCAAGCCTTTTCTTGAGGGGGTCAGGTTTGATATGCGACTTGTGTTGAAATAATGCAGTACTATCTTGACACAAATATTATTATATTCTTAATTACGGGTGATGAGGATTGCCTGAGTAATGAGGTTAAAAACATTATTTTTGACTATTCAAATGTAATGGTAACATCATCTGTCTGTGTTATGGAGGCTATTCATATAATGCAGACAAAACCAAAAAAAGGAAAGGTTAGAGAAATCAATAAGATTTTTGATTATCTTGATGAGTTAAACATTTCAGTGAAAGCCACAACAAAAAATCACTTAATTGCTCTCTCTGAAATGCCTGTTCTGCATACAGACCCTAATGACCGCCTTATAATAGCACAGGCGGCAAGTGATAAGATTACTCTTATAAGTTCTGACTTGAAATTTGCTCAATACGCCAAAAAGATGAAAGATTTTAAGTTTATACTGAATAAGAGATAGATTAAGGTTTAGTTAGGACTAAACATAAAGCGACACTGAAAACTCAGTGCCGCTTTTTTTGTGCCGTTACTTTCCTGCAAAACGGACAAATCGGGACAAATCGGGACAAATCAGGACACTAATATTTTAAGGTGTTTCATATTTGCAGTGTTGATTTCAAAATTACTAACAAAATTAAATAACAAAAAAATTATGGAAAAAATTAAAACAACTAACATTTTGCTTATTGTAGCAATAGTTTTGATTGCCGTTGTACTTTGGTGCAACAAGGACAAGTTCAAAAAGTCTTCAACATCTGCTAACAGCGGCTCTTTGCTAAACGCAGAAAAACCTGCAACAGAAACTGTGGAGGTGGTTGAGGAGGCTTAATTAACAAGGATTATTAACAACTAAAAAACTAAAAATTATGAATGGTGTAAAAGTTGGCTCTATGGCCATAGACGAAAAGGCAATGCAAAAGGCACTTGCCGCAAAAGGTGAGGGAAATAACTATATAGGTGCAGGCGACAACCTATTGGATTTCCGCAACGGTTCTTCATTTATTGATGAGAACGCAACAGGTAAGAATTTCACTGTTACCATTACTAATGGTGCTTCTTCTGACTGTAAGGTTCAGTTGCACTCTATCCTGTCTGGAACTCAGAGTGGCTACAACCTTTTGAAAGAGGGTACTGTTACAACTTCCGTAACTTGCAACGGTAAGCCTAACAGTGCAGACCTGCTGATTGAGTATCTTAAAAAGTACCCAACCCGTGTAAACCGTATCAAGTTCAGTGTAAGTGACGCTTCACAACTTGATGAGGATATTACGCTTCTTGAGTGTGATGTATTCGGTTCAGAAAAGAAAATCAGCGTAACTCCATCAACCTATCAGGGTGCTGAAACTCAGAACCCAAAAATGGTTGCTTTGGATGCAACTGCAATTCCTAACTGGACACTTTCTGACCGTGCAACTCTTCTTTACAATGTTGTTGCTGGTAAAACTGTAACACTTACCATTTCTTTTGGTGCAAGTGTTGACACCCACGCTGCATTGCAGAAAAAGGCAGATGAGGCAAAGGACACTGTTGCCGCTGCTTATGTTCGTAAGAAAAACGCTTAAACAAAGAGGTTTATAATAAGGTGTGAAAAGGGCGGCTGTGGCTTAAAAGAGCCGTAACCGCCTTTTTTGTGATGTAAAAACTGAAATAAAATGAAAAAGATAAAACTAAACCGCCGTGCCGTAGCAATGGAGTTGTTACGCAGGCTAAAGGCAAACGAACAGGGTGCAAGAATTATTTTTGAACAGGCAGGTATTGTGCTTGACGAAAAACGCATAACTCTTGCTGACTGCAAACAGTTACAGGATATGAACCCTGAAAAGTTTGTTGAACTTATGGAGTTCCTTTATCCTGATGCAGTTAAGGTTGCTCGCCAAATGGCTGCAAACGCTGATGATGCAGCCAATGCCGTTGCACCTGCAAAAAAGGATTCTGTTTTTTCCAATGTGAATTGGACTAATGTAATTGGCTCAACGCTTGCAGGTTTTGGCAGTGGCTTTATGTCACAGAGTACTGACAGCGATTCCGCTCTTGCCATTCAACAGGCACAGTATGAAGCGGCTCTTGCCCAACAGGAGGCAGACAGTAAGAGCAAGACTTTAACCATTATTCTTATAGTGGTTGCAGTGGTGGTTGTAGCCGCAGTGGTGCTTCTTGCAATTAAGAAAAAGTAACTTAAAATTTAGGAGGATTAAATTATGGCAATGTCAGATTCAGGTTGGAACGCCTTAGGTTCAATACTTACAGGTGCTTTCAGTACTGCCACAGGTATTACAAATACTGTTGTAGGCGGTCAGAATACAAGGGCTGAGATTTCTGCAGGAGTGGAAACAACTAAGGATACAAGTAACACCACACGCACAATTATTATTGTTGCAGGTGTGGCTGTATGCGTGCTTGTCGGTATCATTCTGGTTGGAATCTTCATTAAGAAAAAGTAAATGGAGATAGTCTATTTACCCAAATTTGAGGGTTCTACAAGCAATCCCGCAAGGTGTTTGATTCCACAGGAGAGGATTGAGGTGAACGGTCTTGTCTGGCCGTTCCTCACTGAACCTGAAAAGGATTTTGTTATGCAGCACGAATTGGGGCACTGCAACCTGAAAACTTATGATGAGTGCAAGGCAGACACATACGCTCTTCAGCAATTGGCTCTTAAAAAGCCTTATTCGTTACAGAACTATGTAAAGTCTGTAAAGGCTATAAGCCATAATGACCGCAGTAGGGTTTGTAATGCACAGTATCAGGCGTTAAAGGTTAGTGCAAAAGAGGGTAACAAATACGCTCAGGAACTGCTTAACAAATATTACGCCAATGCAGACGGGGCAAACGCAAAACCTGATAAAAAGAGGGTAAAGGGTTATTGGATAATCATTTTAATAATTATTGTGTTAGGAATATGGGTACTAAAAAAATAATACTGATAGTTGCCGCTGTTGCAATCATCGGGTTCTTTGTCTTTTTTATGAGGAAAAAGGGCAATGGTAGTGCGGATGCAGCATCGGAGAGCATTAAGTCTATGGGTGCCAATATGGCAAACAATGCTGTTGATGCCATTAAGGAGGTTGTTTTGTCTGATTCAGACGAGGAGTATAACTTGCTCAGACAGGAATATACCGACAGGTTCGGTTCTGCACCAAAATCAAGTTGGAGCAAGGCAATGATTCAGCAACAGATTAATGAGTATGACCGTAAGAAAGAGGCTCTTGACAAACTTGTTGAGGTATCAGGCTCTACTGCTCTTGAACAAACCGCAACTATGTCAGAAGAAGAGATTTTAAGGCTGATTGAAACTGAGAAACAGAGGGTGGAACAGGAAAAAAAGGAGAAGTTGCGTAACGCTCAGTTGCAGTACAAGTCCGCTACCAATATGCAGCCGTCTGCTGATTTGGACACTCCTGAAAAACTTGTAGATGCAATGGAAAAGGAACTTATAAACGCCAATGAGGAATACAAGGCGTTTATGGGTGTGTATCCTACAGGTTGTGTTTCTGCTGTTCAGGTTCGTAGCAAGTTAGCCAATGAACAGGCTGCACTGAGGAATGAATGGCAGAACCGTAAAAACTACTTAAACGAATTTGCGGCGAATATACAGGCGGCACTTGACGGAAGAGGAAAAAGGGCCAATAAGGATTGGCTTATGAAAGAACTGTTTCCTGGACTTCTCAATATGCCTGACAGGGATTTCAAATATACGGTTGATACCTGTTGGACTGCTTATAATAGAAGAGGTCTTGATTTCTTTGGCGGTGGCGTAATGTGGGATATTGTAAACAACCCTATTGTTTATTTCAGAGAGAACGCCGCTTTTGTTCAACAGATTCTGTCAAGAACAGAGGAACTGAACGGCAGAGGTTTTGGCAACTATTATATAAATGACTTTGGGCAAGTGGTGTTTTGTTAAACTTTAAATTTTAGAATTATGCAATCATTAGATGTATATGTGGAAGAGGCCATTAAGAATGAGGAGAGTAATATAGATGTTACTGAACTCAGTTTGGCGGCTGAACTCAGCAATGTAACTGAGTGTAATGAAATAAACCAAACCGCTGAACAGGAGGAACTGAACCGCCTGAGCGGTAAGGTTTCTGAAACTATGAGCCAGCAGAGTGTTGTGCCGGCGGTGCAATCCGCTACACCTAAGTATAAGCGTACTGTAACCAAAAAGTATGGCAGCGGTTTTTTGGATTCAACAAGAACCACTAACATTTTGCTTGCTGTGGTTGTTCTGCTGCTGTTTGTATTGGTGTGTAAAATTTCTAAAGGCGAATAACTATGGCTGCAAACAACAGTGCATTGGGTAACATTGCCTCTATAGGGGTTGATGTTAATTTAACGGCACAATCTACTGTGTATTTGTGCCTGGCTTTGTGTATTCCTATTTTACTGTATTTTATTTGTAGGAGGGTTCTGTAATGAAAGCGTCTGTAACAAAATGGCTGATTGCAGCCGTTATTTGCATCGTGGCTGTTGCCGTAATCATATTGGTTGTGTATAAGGTTAAGAACAAGGTTTCCGCAAGTATTCAGGGTATAAAGAATATCAATGATGCCAATGAGGAAATAGCACCGTCACAACTTACAATGACACCGCAACAGTACAATACGCTTGCAAGCAAGATTTATACCGCCGTAAAGGGGTTGGGTACTGATGAACAGGCTCTGTATGATGCTTTTGACAAGTTGAGTACAAGGAGTGATTTGATGCAACTTACCTCTGCTTTTGGAACGAGGGATAATATGACACTTGCAGAATGGATTGCAGATGACTGTAACGCAAACGAGATAGCACATATCAATTCCATTCTTGCATCTAAGGGTATTGTATTTACATTTTAAATGTTGAACTATGAATGGTAAGGCCGTGTTTGTAATAATGTTGGTTCTTGTGCTTGTAGGGGGCGGTATTTTTGCCTGGTTCTACTTTAACAAAAAGAAAGAGCCTGTAGAGAAAAAAGAACCCTCTATTGAGATAGAACCGCTGCAACTTAATGAGTTTGGGGATTATATTGTACTCTCAGACGGTACCGCACTAAGTAAATTTTAACGCTATATGAAAACAAAAACAAAAAGTAAATCATCAACTAAGTGTGCCAAAAAGGGTGTGTCTGCAAAGAGAACGCCTAAAAAAAGCGTGTCTAAATTTGGTAAGGAAAATTTTAGTTCCAACAAGAAATTAAACAGTGTGCTTAATTCAATCAAAAAGCAACTGCTTGATATAAGTGACACAAAAAAGGAATCTGTAGAACAGGTTATATACTGTAAAAAGCACTATTCCAAAGAGCCTGATTTCAATATTGCCCAATCAGGATTTCTGATGTGTGACAATAACGCAGTCCGTGCTTTTTATAAGAAAAAGGGTTACGCTGTTGCCAATGTCAGTGATGAGAAACTGTGGAGTATGTATCTTGCACATATAGGGTATGTCGCAAAAAAATCAGTAGCATTTAAATAACTGAAATATGAAACGAAACGCTATTATAATTATTGTAACGGTACTGATACTTGCCGCCATCGGGTTTTGCACCTGGTGGTTCTGTTTCAGAACAGGGGAAACAACTGATTCAAGTGATAAGGTTGTATTTCAGATGAAAGATTCAGGGGAGTACATTAAACGCCTGCAAATTGCTTTGAATGAAAAGGGCTACAACTTAGATGTTGATGGTATTTGGGGCAGGGCTACTGATAAGGCTGTATATGAGTATTTTGGGAAAGGCACTGTAACGCTTGCTGAAATAAGAACTTTGGAGGGCAAGTAATGATACTTGACAAAAAACAGACGGCGGTAATAGCATCTGTGGCGGTTATATCTGTTGCGGCCGCTATTGCTGTATTTGTGTTTTTCTATGTTAAGAAACTTAAAAACAAGACCGCAATGAAACTATCAATAAACGGACTGAATGCCATTAAAAGGTTTGAGGGGTTACGCCTAAATGCCTATCAGTGTTCCGCAGGTGTTTGGACTATTGGATACGGACACACTAAAGGGGTTAAGGCAGGGGATTCCATTACTGAGGCTCAGGCTGAAAAGTATTTGCTTGAAGATGTGAAAGAGGCAGAAGATGAGGTTAATTGGCAGGGGCTGAAAATCAACCAAAATCAATTTGATGCGTTGGTTTCTTTTGTGTTTAATCTTGGAGCAGGTAATTTCCGCAAATCAACACTTCTGAAAAAGATAAAGGCAAATCCTGATGACCCTACAATAGCACAGGAGTTTGAGAGGTGGAAATTTGCAGGTGGTGTTGCTAACAATGGTTTGGCGGCTCGCAGAAACGCTGAATCTAATTTATATTTTGCTTGATATGAAAAACTTACTTGATGAACGCTATTTAGACGCTTTGGGTGCTGACCTCATTATTGAGGACACCGCAAACAAAAAAACTTATGTTTGTACTATTGACAGGGCAAAGTTTGACCGCAGCAGTGGTGTTGAAATAGAGAAACAACCTTGTTGGTCTATTAAATTGATTGAGAGTGCCACTGATAGTGAAACAAACAGAAACACTACAACCATAAAATACCCTAACGGCAGCACGAATTATATTTTTGCCGTAGAGCAGATAGAATCATACACTTACGATTATAAGATTTAACTATGGGTGCAAAATATGATGCAATATTAGGTAAACTCAGGTCGGGGGAAACCATAACTGTAGAGAGTGTTGAGGGATTACAAGAGGCTCTGAACGCAAAACAGAACAAAATTGATAATTCTCTTAGCACACAGGAAAAAACTGTATCGGGGGCTATCAATGAAATTAAAGGAACTCTTGATTCTTTGGTTGTTACTGAGGAAAAACTAATTATTGAAAACACAAACTCCACTACATACATTAGCAAGACCAAAAGAAAGATTTTATCAATGGATTGCTATAACTGTAGCAATGTGCTGTTTAACGCAACGCCTGTTGCTGTTGGTTCTGTAATAGAGGCTAACACTTTGTTTAATGTAACCGCCACTGTTTCTACAGACAGGGCGGCTATTGTTATTGTAACTGAACAATTTACTGAAACAAACGAATAGATATGATTACTTACGATGACACAAAAGATTTCAACGGTCAGACCGAAGAGGTGAAAAATTATATCCGTACTGAGGTTATTGACCAATCAGCAACCCCTGTTACCAGAGATAACTTGGGCAGACCTCTTGATTTTCTTTTTGCTTTCACAGATGCCAAACCGCAAAATTATTCTGTGGCAATGAGAAATGTTTATATATCAAACCGCTCTTGGGCTTTGAGAGAACAAATAATAACAGTAGAAAAACAACAGTAATAATATGGCAA
>JAZLIE010000149.1:0-3527 GCA_045617165.1 Candidatus Enterocola sp.
GTTCTACATCAATGCCGTACTCTTTCAGTTTCGTTCTACATACCCATGTACCGTCACCGGGGGATAGTTCATAATGCTTTTCCCATTCACGGTTAGCCTTGTACAGACAATCAAAGGCTTTTCTGAGCCGCTTATGACCAAATCCAAACTGTTCATGGAGCATCCAAAGTAAGGAGCAATCATAATCCACCTCAGTCTGTCGCATAGCGTATTGGGCTTGTTTGTAGATTTCTTTATTTATAGCATCCTGTTCCTTTTTGCTAAAGCTTACCCCGAAGATTGAACCTCTTGATTTATTGAAGAACGGCATATTAAGCACCCTCAATATCGTCAAAGAGGTACGGTACAGAGGTCTTAAATTCAGAAAGGATAAGGTTGGCTACTTCACGCATTTGGGGGTGTGCTGCAAAAGAAGTTCTGAGGGTCAGGAAATGCCGCCATTCACGAATGTTGGCAGTCATGACGATTTCTGTTTTAAGAGAATTGGGAAGAACCGCTCTTGCTTCCTGAGGGGAACAACCGAAGTTCAGGAGGTCAAAATAAGCTTTCTCAGCCTGTCGGCAACTGATTTCCCAAATCCCATATCCAGCGGACTCTTTATCAAGGTAACAGGGTTCGATAACCGTAATTTCGGCATTGAACTTGTCCTGAGAGTAGTTGCAATACCGGGTGCTTTCCTGACAATAGGAAGCAAGCCTGTGTCTGACAATCTCATGGGTAACACCCCTGTCACACACGATTTTTACGGTAATATTGCCATGCTCAAGAACCGCTGTGTGATTTCGCTTGATAATGTTCTTTACAAAGGCTTCACAGCTTCCCTCAGTGATTTTGCTTTCGCTCTTATAGCAAACTCGTCCGCACTGTTCAATGTGGGACGGAAGTTCTTTGAGTTCTTCCTTGGGAGTCCACACCTCTATGTAAGGTTTAATGATATTCATAGGTCATACTCCTTTCACATGACTTGCAATCATATCCGCTTGGTGAGTCCACAAAACATTGGGATAGGAATGGATAGCACCCGTGTACTTATTCCATTCTTCTTTTTCTGTGAAAGCACCCATGTGATACCTGATACACATTACTTCTTCTTCCGTAAGTTTCAGCAGGGTTGAAGCAATCATAACAGACTTATCACCATGCCCGGATAAAAGTGTATCGGTATTGTACTGATATACCCCGTTCACCTCTTTATAGCTGTCGCACTTGCAGAGGTCATGGAACATACCAACAACCCAAGGACTACGCTCATGCTGCCATTTGAGGTTGTTATTACGGGTGAGTTCAACAAGGGCTTCTGTAACAGACCGGGAATGGTCAAATAGTCCACCCTCATAATTACCGTGGTACTTGGTACTTGCAGGAGAAGTAAAGAAACCTTTGGAAAGCAGATAATCTCCTGCATCCTCAGTATTTACAAAATCCCGCATGGTTTCCATGAACCACTGAATACGCTCAACTTTGGTCATGCTTTTCACCTCCAAACGGTAAATCATTCATTTCAGGTAAATTCTGCAATGTCCACATGGCAGAAACGATGTTCCAAATGAAAGCCCTGTCATGCCGCTCATCAGTGTCACCCCTGCACCATTTCAGGTAATGCCTGATTGCAGAGTCTATGTAGCAATGGAGGGGAATACCCTTTTCCCAGTTCCTTTCACCGTATTTTTCACACCCATCTTTGTAGTGCTTAGATACTTCAAGCATAGCTGTGTACAAATCCCAGTTTTGCTTTTTACAGAACTCTTTGACCGCACTGACAAGAGTGAACGGGTTTCCATTACGGATAAAGGCATCTATATCTTTGAGAACCCCATCATCATTATTGAACATTGCAACCTGAGGGAGAGGAAGTAGGTCACATCTTCCTTTTTCAGAGTCAATATCTCTTACCGCACCTGTTTCAAATTCTCGGCGGTTTCCACTATCTTGTAACATGGTCTGTCCTTTCTCATAGAGGGGTGGGCAGAACGGCTACCCACCCCAATATTGTTACTTTCTCCCCAAAAGAGCGTTCAGGTCATACGGGGCTTTCGTTTTTGAAGCCGTAGTAGGAGCGGGAGCGGGGGTAGGAGCGGGAGAAGAAGTTTTTGCGGTATTTGCGCTTGCACTGCGGATTGCTTCAAACTGTGCAATCTCATCCGGGGTAACTTCTTCCCACCAAGTACCCTGAGCCTTGGTTGTGGTTTTCTTGGTCTTACCGTCATTTCCCGTATATTCCCGGTATTCCAGTTCACCCTTGATGTAGAAACCTTTGAGTTCTTCTACATCAACATCTTCAAGGGTTTGGTCATTCATAGCGGTCTTAGCAAATGCGGAGAAAGCACCAGCAGCAGACTCATTGATTTCTCCACCCTTGCCAATCAGGGTGAAGTTCTCAAAATGCTTCTTACCCTGAGCGTTTTCAAGGGTGAGTTTGATTTTGCCAAATTCCTCATTGTAGGTTGCGGAGGTGATTTTAAGGACATGGACACCCTCATCCATAAGGGAGAAGCCCCCCATAAGCGGTACTCTTGACATATTAGTTTCCTCTCTTTCTTTTATTTGAAATAATCAATGAGATAACGATAATGACAATCATTTCAGCAAGAATGGTGGTTAATACACCAGCAAGAAATGGGTTGATGTACATTACTTTCCCTCCTTTTTGATGGGAGCGGCAACAATTCTGACCGTTGGTGCTTTGTCTTTGGTAAGGTACTTTTCATAAACACCATCGGCTTTCATTGCATCGGTATCAAGTTCCTTACCACCCCCGGTTTTACTTACCGTCCAAACATAGGTGCTTCCCTTGATTTCCACCTTATTGATACCGGGTTTATCAAGGTCAGGTTTGCAGTCTTTTTTGAAAGCTTCCGTAATGGTTTTATACCGGGCTTCCTTGTCCTTGATTAAGGCAGCGTGGGCATCAATTTCTGCTTTCAGGGCTTCCGCTTCTGCAAGCAAATCTTCTTTGTCCTCCTGCTTCATATCAATACTGGTTGTTCTGAGAGCCTTGAGGATTTCTGCATCTTTTTTCTCATCCCATTCAGGAGAAATGCCTTTTTCTACATACTTCTTCCACCAGCGCAAAGCGGGTTTCACATACTTCTTTTCAAAGTCCGGGTATCTTTCGGAAACCTTGAACGGAACTGTAATAGTATTACTGGCAGAGGGGATGAAGTTTTCGGGATGCTCATAATCCTTATCTTCAAGGAAAGAAGCTACCATGATTACACTATCCACTTTTAACAGATAGGCATACAAAGCCGCTTGGAGAGCATAGTATTCAGGAACATCCTTGCCCCAATCTTCAACCCTTTTAGTGGTTTTCATTTCAAGAACAGAGGTGATATTTCCATCTTTGTCCTTATTCAGATAGTCCCACATACCACCAAGAACCTTTTCGTCCGGGAAGAAGTCACCCCAAGTTTTCTTAAAGTAATCTTCACCCCAAATATCGGCGGGTTTCACAAGACGGGTCATGAAGTAGGATTTCTTCATGTACTCTGCCTGTTTAGGCTCAATGGTCTTACCAGCAATGGTGT
>JAZLIE010000150.1:0-8642 GCA_045617165.1 Candidatus Enterocola sp.
AGGAATTAATGGAGTAGCGAGAGCAGAACAAGTTCACTTGCTCTGCCGAGTCACGACATTAATCACAACGAAGTTGTAATTAATAATAAATCATCAGACTTCGGGCAGAAAGCCAAAGTCTGATGATAACAGGCGGACTGCCCACAAGGAGATGGCATCTCCCACAAGGGCAGTCCGCCACCGCAAAGGTCAAGGGAAAGCAATTTCCTTTGACCTTTGTGGTGTAAATTGTCAACTGTCAACTTTTTTTACTATCTTTGTGGCACACAAAGATAGTAAAAAAACTATGGGCTTATACTTGAATCCGGGAAATGAGCAGTTAAGGCAGGACTTAAGGTCAAAGATTTACATAGACAAGTCTATGTTAATATCCAAACTTAATGAGTTGATAGGTACATCAGATAAGTATCTGTGCGTATCCCGTCCACGCCGTTTTGGTAAGAGTATGGCTGGCAATATGATAGCGGCGTACTACAGCAAGGGTTGTGATTCAAGGGAACTTTTCAAAGACCTTAAAATAGCCCAAGACCCAAGTTTTGAGAGTAACCTTAACAATACTAATGTAATTAAGATAGACCTTAATGCGGAGTATAATAACCTGAGGGATAGGAGTACGCTAATATATGCTTTTTCAGAAAAGATAAAGAAAGAGTTGCGTGCTGAATTTCCTACAGTGGAGATTGAAGATGACTACACATTGCCTACTGCACTTGAATGCGTTTACGGTGCCACAGGAGCAAAGTTCGTTATAATAATAGATGAGTACGATGTGCTTGTAAGGGAGAAAGAGGACGCACTGCTTAAAGAGTATCTTACATTCCTTAACGGTATGTTCAAGAACTCCACCCTTGCCCCCGCCATACAACTTGCCTACCTCACAGGAATTTTGCCTATTGTAAGAGATAAAATACAGTCAAAACTCAATCTGTTTAGGGAGTACTCTATGGTTACGCCATATAACCTTACGGAGTTTATTGGCTTTACCGCTGATGAGACCAGAGGCTTGTGTGAGAAGTACGGAATGGACTATGCGGAGTGCTGCCGCTGGTATGATGGTTACAGCTTTAAAGAGGTAAAGGAGATATTCAGTCCAAAATCAGTGGTGGAGGCAATGCTGAATCAGGAGTTTAGTAGTTACTGGACACAGACAGGCTCATTTGACGCATTGCGTTTGTACATACTTATGAATCTGAATGGAATAAAGGATGATGTGGTTACAATGATAGGGGGCGGTAAGGTGGAGGTGAAGACAACCAAGTACCTTAACACAATGACAGACTTCAACTCAAAGGATGCAGTGTTCACATACCTCATTCACCTTGGCTACCTTGCCTACCAGGCACCTGATTACAGAACAGAGGTGGCTGGAAAGTGCTATATACCAAACCGTGAAATCAGAGAGCAGTGGGTCGAGTGCTTAGAGGATGAGGCAAATTACAAGGAGGTGATAGAGCAGATACAAGCCTCCAAGCAGCTTATAGAGGAAACCATAGCGTGCAATGAGAAGGTAGTTGCGGCGGCATTGGACAAGGCACATCAGAGAGCCACCAATCCGCTTACCTACAATAATGAGGCGTCATTCCAGAGTGCCATAGGCTTGGCATACTTCTATGCCAACCTAAAATATACAGTAATAAAGGAACTTCCCTCAGGCAAAGGTTATGCAGACCTTGCCCTTATACCATACGTTCCAAACATACCTGCACTAATAATAGAGTTAAAGTGCAATGACAGTGCAGGCAGTGCTATAGACCAAATCAAATCAAAAGAGTATGATGATATTCTTCAACACTACCGTGGTGATATGCTCTTTGTAGGCGTAAGTTACAGCAAGAGGAGCAAGAAGCATATGTGCAAAATTGAGAGAATGATGTATGATGAATGATTCGATTCACCGATTCATCGATTCACCGATTAAACAATGTATGAAGAATACATAAATATCTACAGAGAGTACAGAACGGTTATTGAGAATAACAGTTCCGAGGCGTTGAACGCTCTTAGGGAGAGTGGTTTGCATGCATTGGAAAATGCTGATGGCAAGGTACTTAAAGAGTATGAGACTAACTTTGGACTCAATTTTCAGAGATATACTATTCAGAATGACCCCTATAAACTCTTTACTTGTGATATTCCAAATATAGGGGCATACCTTTACTATATTGTAAATGACACGTTCTATGCCAATCCACAGCAGCAGCCATTGCCTGGTGGCGTTATTATATGCTCACTAAAAGAGGCGGCTCGCAGTCATCCGGAACTTGTGAAACCGTATTTAGGCAAACAAATGCATATAAAAGAGAACCCCAATGAGGCTCTGAACGCAATGCTTGCCCAAGACGGATTATTTGTCTATGTGCCTAAGAATGTGCAAGTTGAAAAGCCTATCCAACTTGTAAACCTAATGTACGGCAATGTTGATATTATGGCTGTGGCACATAACCTTATAGTACTTGAAGAGGGAGCCAAAGCACAGGTTCTTGTGTGTGACCACTCATCGGGTAAAGTAAAATATTTGGCAAACAGAGTGACAGAGGTTTTTGCAGGGCAAAATGCTGTGTATGACCATTATAAGGTGGAGAATACTGCTGAAGATATGACAAATATATGCTCTCTGCTTATTGATCAGCAGGAGGACAGTGAGGTTGTGTCAAATATAATAACTCTTAATAACTGCCAGACACTCAATACTATAAAGGCAGGTCTTAACGCTCCGCATGCATCGCTCTCATTATGTGGAATGTCTTTCCTTGATAAAAACCAATATGTAAGCAACGATACAGAAATTTTGCATCAGAAACCCGATACTAATAGTTTTGAGTCGTTCAAATATATACTTGATGATGAGTCAAGGGGTAATTTCTACGGGATGATAAAGGTCTTACCCGATGCACAAAAGTCAGTAGCAAGGCAGAGTAACAAAAATATATGCATCTCTGACAAGGCTCAAATGCGTACAATGCCGCAACTTGAGATATATGCCGATGATGTAAAATGCAACCACGGCGCAACAGTGGGGCAGTTAGATGATACTGCCTTGTTCTATATGCTCTCAAGAGGTATATCTAAAGAAGAGGCTAAGATGCTGCTTATGTCCGCTTTTGTATATGATGTGTTAGAAAAAGTGCGGATTTTTGCCTTAAAAGACAGACTTAAATTACTTATAGAGAGAAGATTAAGAAAAGAGAACTCATCTTGTGACAGTTGTATGATTTGTGGCTCTCCGTCATTTCTACCGAAACCATAGGCGTAGTGGAGAAATCTTTAAAATTATGAATAGTATAATCCAAAATATCGCTTCCATCAGGGCTGACTTCCCAATACTCTCAGAAAAAGTATATGGCAAGCCACTTGTCTATTTTGACAATGCGGCAACCACGCAAAAGCCTTTAAGCGTTGTGCGTAAAATAGATGACGGCTATCTGCTACATAATGCAAATGTGCATAGAGGTGTGCATTATCTAAGTCAGGTGGCTACAGAGGCACATGAGTCGGCACGTAACACAGTTAAGGATTTTATCGGGGCAAAGAGTACAAGCCAGATAATATTCACAAGAGGCACAACGGAGTCCATAAACCTTGTGGCGTTCAGTTACGGAGAGTTACTTAAAGAGGGTAGTGAGATTATAGTTTCAGAGATGGAGCACCACTCAAACATAGTTCCGTGGCAACTTTTGTGTGAGCGTAAAGGGCTTAAACTTAGGGTTATACCATTCTTTGACAATGGCGTTTTAGACTTAGATACATATAAAAATCTGTTCACAGAGCGTACCGCCATAGTTGCCGTAACACACATATCCAATACATTAGGCACAGTAAATCATGTAAAACAGATAATTGATATAGCCCACAGCCATAATGTGCCTGTGCTTATAGATGGAGCGCAGTCTGTGGCTCATACAAAAGTCAATGTAACAGAACTTGACGCAGACTTTTTTGTATTCTCAGGACATAAGATTTACGGTCCTACAGGCATCGGGGTATTGTATGGCAAAGAGGAACTCTTAGATAAGATGGTTCCGTATCAGGCTGGCGGAGAGATGATTGAGCGTGTCACCTTTGAAAAGACCTCATTTAATGTGCTGCCATATAAGTTTGAGGCCGGTACCCCCGATTTCATTGGCTCTACAGCCCTTGCCACTGCACTTGAGTATGTGCAAAACATTGGAATTGAGAATATTGCAGAGTATGAGCAGTACCTGCTTAAATATGCTACAGAGCGTCTTTCGGAGATAGACGGCTTACGCATCTACGGTAATGCCCCAGAAAAGGGTGCGGTAATATCTATGAACGTGGGTAATATTCACCACTATGATATAGGCACACTGCTTGACAAGTTAGGGCTTGCCCTGCGTACAGGACATCACTGTGCGGAGCCTGTAATGCAACATTATGGCATAGAAGGCACCCTTAGGGCATCGTTTGCTTTCTATAATACAAAAGAAGAGATTGATACACTGATGGAGGGGATAAATAAGGTGGTTAAAATTTTTTTGCAAAATAAAAAATAATTCGTACATTTACTGCCGATAATCAGATACAATGAAAAGACATAGAAGCCGGAAACGGCTCACATATAAATGTAGGTAGAATTACCCTCCCCGTGCAGACGGGGGGGGGTAATTTGCTTATTATCAGTGAGTTATATTTTGGTAATGAGCATTGTTTCTTGCTGGGTGCTCGCCGAGAACCCTTCAAAACGCTAAACTTGTTGCGGTGCTCCGCAAACTCGCACTAAGTGCTCAAACAATGCTCCGCTCCTCCAAGTGGAGGCGTTTTGTGCGGGGCTCGCAATGCAATTCACAATGCTCATTACTAAAATCAATAATTAATCACGGCGTAGCCGTAATCACCGATTCACCGATTAACCAATAGAGAAACGAGAATAACAAACATATTATTAACTTTCAATTTTCAACTTTCAACTATGAAAAAAGACTATTCCGCTCCTACATTGGAGCAAGTAAAAATGGAGGCAGAAATGCCCGTAATGCAAACATCAACAGGAGGAACTGTAAAGGCTCCAAGTTTCAGTTGGGATTACTGATTTACGGCAGTAACAAAGTGTTTAACGATTAAAATTAAAAAGAAAAATGAAAAAATATGTACTTTTAGTGATAGCACTAACCACAGTGTTGGTTGCGTTTACGGGTTGTAAAAAAGAGACAACCGTAGCCTCAGAACCAGAGAATCAGTTGGTGAAAGTTCCAATGACATTTAGTGCCTCTATCAACGGAGAGTCTAAATTGCGTACGGAATTGGATGGTGAGACTCATAAGATTACAGTGTGGTCAGAGGGAGATAAGATAAAAATTGCCACAGAACAAACTATTAGGGGAGAAGCAAATGAGTTTACTCTGACTGATGGAGCTGGTACTGCTTATGGCACATTTAAAGGAGAGTGTGAGGAAGGCAGCGTCTATCTTGCCGCATATCCAGCATCCCTCCTACTCAATAAATTTATTTATAGTTTGCCAGGTGTTCAAAAATATGTAGAAAATGGTTTTGCCCCCAATACAGTGCCGTTATTTTCCTATTCAGAAACAAAGGAATTGAACTTTATAAATGTTACAGGTATGTTGCGTTTGGGTGTCAAGCTAAAAAGCGGTAGTGACAACATAGTAGTTAAATCCATGATTCTAAAAGACAAGCAAACTTATAAAAAACTTTGGGGACATTATACTTATAACATTACATTTGACGGTATTGAGCCTATACATGGTGATGAATCCGGAGATAATACTATGACAATGAATTTGGGAAATGGTGTTGAACTTAACTCAAGTTCGTTCACCTACTTTTATTTCTGTTTGCCAAAGGAAACATTGTTAGAAGGCTTCACTGTGGAGATGGAGGATGCAAATGGCAAGGTAGCCACCATAGATTACACTGGTACAGACAAGGCTATGGAACAAAACAAAGGCAAGACATACGAAGCGGCAGGTGTGGAGTTTAAGATTCCAACCACAGGTTATGCCGAAGTTAGTTCTAGTGCTGATATTACCGGTGATAAAGTTAAGTGGGTACAACTTTGGGAAAATGGTCCTAAGTGGGCGGAGTTCAATGTGGGAGCTAAATCTGTAGGGGACGACGGCGGCTACTACTATTGGGGTATGGCAATAGATCAAGACCCAGAGCTTAAATATTACGAAGGAGATGGAGATATCCAAGGTGGACCCCATGACACAGCTATGAATTTGTGGGGTGAAAACTGGCAGATGCCTACAGATAATGACCTTACAGATCTTTATGATAAGTGCAATGTGGAGTGGACGTCTGATTATAAAGGTACGGGCAAGGCTGGCAATGTGTTTACTGGTACTGGAAATTACAGTGGTAACTCCGTCTTTTTCCCCATTGCAGGTTTCTACGCTGGCGAAGTTATCTATGACGAAACTGGCTACTATTGGAGTTCAACTTCTTATGAAGTTGATAGTGCAGAACGTATGATATTTAATGAATTCAATCATGAAATAGGTGGTTATGGTTGTAATGAGGGCTATTTAGTGCGTGCAATTTTGCATGAGTAATGAAACGAAAAATCCTTACAAAGAAAGCAAGTTAAACAAACATAGTTATTAACCCTTAAAAACATTATTTAAACTATGAAAAAACAAAATTATTCCGCTCCAGCATTGGAGCAAGTAAAAATGGAGGCAGAGATGCCCGTAATGGCAGGTTCTGCGACCCCTGGTGGCAAAAGCGTAGGTGGAACACTAAGCACTATTGCAAACTGGTAAACAAAAGTAATTAACAACTAAAACAAAGAAGGAGCAAATGAAAAAATTTACTTATTTGGCTACCATGCTGTTGGTAATGGCGGGAGTCGCATCATGTAAGAAGAATGCAGAAGTGAAACAACAGGAGTATCAAGGTAAAATGATACCTATTTCTGTAACTGCAGATCAGAGTGTGAAAAAGACCACTGCGGGAGCGGGCGGACAGCTGGTGTGGTCAGCTGGAGACAAAATCACAGTGATTACTCAGGATGGATTGTATTCCGCAACACTGACACTGAAGGCTGGGGAGGAAGGTAAATCTACAGGCGAGTTTGATGGTGAGATTTCAGAGAATGTACCAAACGGTGCGGCTTTGTACGGATTGTACGGCGTGACTTACGACAGTGGTGTCTTTACAGCCAATGTCCCAGCGGAGCAGACATACGCTGATGGCTCGTTTATGCCAGGGGCGTTTCCGTCGGTGGGAACAGGCACATACGTTAAGAACGGGGCTACTTCCATAAACTTTCCAACAAATCCTATGGGCATATTGAGAGTTACCGTAAAGGGAGCCTCAGATGAGATACTTACAAGCGTGTCAATAAAGTCAAACAATGCGACTAAGAAGATTGCCGGAGCGTTCACGCTTACGGCGGGAACTTGGATTGTGTCTGGTGGAGAGACAAGTGAGATTGTAATGAACTGTTCAGGTGACGATTTGGAGTTGTCTTCTACAGGAGTGCAACTTAACATTGTGGTTCCGCCGTTCACATTTGAAAAAGAGGAGTTGAGGGTTACAGCCGTTGTTACGAAGAATGGAACCGCTGGCAAACTTTATGCGGAAGTTAATACAGAAACGGTTGCCGTAACAGCAAATGATGTTACAAACATAGAGCGTACGGTGTTTTTTGTAAAAGACGTGCAGGATCATTGGTATGATGTTTGCAAGATAAATGGTGATTATTGGATGGCGGAAAATCTCCGTTGTAATGTTTATGACACCGATTCGGAGACAAAAGGAACTATTCCATCGGGAATGACTGGTGAAGCAACCCCACATTACACTGATGCGTCTGACAAGTCAAACTGGGTGGAGCAATCAACGTATGCTGACAACCTTACAGAGGCACAGGTTGCCAAATTTGGTTACCTGTATAATTGGGCGGCGGCGATAGGTATAGAAGACGGATATAATCCTCCGGCACCATTTACAGGAAGTCGTCAGGGCATCTGTCCTAACGGGTGGCATGTACCGTCGTGTGCTGATTGGAGTGAACTTGCAAACTACATAGACGGTAATGACGGTCAGTCTGACGCAGGAGCAAAGGTGAAGACAACATCAGGTTGGTATAGTGGTGAAGGTTATGATACATACGGCTTTGCCGCTCTGCCAGCTGGTGGGGCAGCATCTTATGGCATGATATGGGTAGGTAAAGAAGGGTATTTTCAAACGACCGAAAAACATGATTTTTGGGCTTATAATAATACTAGATATCTTGCGGACAATACGACGGGGTTGAAGACAGGTGCTAGTGCTCGGAGTGACGGATATAGTGTCCGTTGCCTAAAAAACAAGTAATGGTCATTTGTGTAATTTTTTGTCATCTCGAGCGAAGCGAATTATCGTGCAAACGAGAGCAGAGAAATTTCATTTTTCTATGCCGAGTGTAGTCGATAATGCACGTAGTGAAAAATCTCACGATGATTATGAAATTACCTTCGGTCAGCAAGCAGTCTTCGTTTCACTCAGGATGACGATGAGATGAGAGGTCAAGATGACGGAAAAATAGAACGAGTTTAACAAAATAACTATTAAACAATTTTTTAACTTTCAACTATGAAGAAAAATTATTCCGCTCCAGCATTGGAGCAAGTAAAAATGGAGGCAGAGATGCCCGTAATGGCAGGTTCTGCGACCCCTGG
>JAZLIE010000151.1:0-4666 GCA_045617165.1 Candidatus Enterocola sp.
GATTTAGGCAGTTCAAAGCATTTTTCAGAAATTGCTCTGGTCAACATTACAAGTTCATCACTTGCATCCCCTGTGGAGGCAAGCCTGTTAATCTGGATAAGTTTACCTATATCATCATCGGTCAATCCCTCTTTTTTCAGAATGTTACAAATGTTCTTGTTCACTTTTGTAATATCTACAGTTTCCAATCCTTCCCATGCTTTTAAAACCTTTGCGTTCACTTTTGCAAAAGAAGAAAGTCTCTTGCTCAAACTCAACTTTGAAGCGATATGTTCTGCTACCTTTGGCAACTGTTTAACAAAAACAGACCCTGCAACAATTGTTAATACAGATCTTGTTGTACCCCTGGAGCCTAAATTGCGTTTTCTTCCACCATCAGTTTCATTTAAGCCAAGTTCCCTATATTCATCCGACGTCAGTCCGGTTGCCTCCTCCAATGCAATGTCAGCAAGCAGTTTGAACAGCACACTCTTGTCTTCTCCTATGGCATCTGCAATGGCTGACAAAGATTGCCTTACCTCTTCTCTTTTTTCTTCGCTTACAACTAACTCATATCCCGTATAAACAATGGACGTGACATCCGTAACATCTCTTAGAGCGGCTTCTGATGTACCTGTAAGCAACCCTGGTAACTTTATTATACTTTCACTGTTGTCATTATATATTTTCTGCTGGAATTCACCGGTTTTTAATACTTCAGAAACCATTTCTATTCCAGATGCAGCGATTTTGAAAAAAGTTTCAATTCCCCTGACCTGAACCTGTTCCCCTCCTGGAAACTCGTCCTCTATATGATTCTTCGTCTTTTCAGACAAAGATGTTACGTTCTCTTCCTTAAGCCACTGGTTCGTACTTCTGCAAATCTCATCAGACAGTTCTCCGTAATTAACTACACCTATGTTTTGAGACTTGAAATTCTTGTTTATGCCAACAACTTTTAGTTGCCATATTCCGTTTTTCTTGTAAATGCGAATCTTTGATTCTGATTCATCCCCAAGAATACCTTGCCTTATATCTTCATCAGTAACATTATCTTGTTTAACAACTCCGTTATCTAGATAATATGCCTTTCCGTTGTAGAGAATCTCGAATTGTTGACCCTTTGATGCATATTCCGCCAATTCTTTCAATTGCCCGCTTACAAAATCAGAAAAACATTTTTCAACAATTGAAGTCAGTTCCTTGTTGTCTATAGAGGCATTCTCACATATATTTGAGACATTTGAAGAAGGGTCACACGAAGAAACAACAATTCCATTGTCAAGTATTACAACAGCATCAACAAAATCCTCTGAAATTACAAAATTAGCGTTAGAAAAAAACTCTCTATCAGTTATTTCAATAACCTTAGACCATTCTCCGTCTCTGCAACCATACGCTTTGTATGTTTCAACCACATCTATGCCTGTTTCTTTTCTGTTGGCATCGGAACCGCACTTTCTGATATATGCGTAATCATAACCGGCAAGCTGTTTCACTGCATCTCTAACCCACTCGCTATCCTCATCCTTCTCCCATAGTTCCGTTAGCAGGGCGGGATTGTGGATTTGGTTCCACTGCCACTTGGCTATGTGCGTGGCTTTGCTTGGTGTGGGGGCGTAGTCCATAAGGTTTTCTGTCTTTCCCTTTTTGCTCTCCGCTCCCTTTCCGTACTCGCTGTCAAATGTGTGACGCAAACGGAACTTGCCGTGTCCAAGCTCGTGGGCTATGACCGCAGACATCTGCTCCTGTAGTATGACGTCTGTGTTTATGTAGCCGTACTGCTCACCGCGGGGCATAAAGCCTGCCAAGTCCCTCTTGCTGTCAGAACCGTTGGCTGGCATCATAAACAGGTAGCACGTTTTGCCGTCATACCTGTCTCCAAGATATGCCTCAAATGCCTTGTTGAGACTCTTCTGGTTCTCATTGTACAACTCAAGCGCTCCGCTCTTCTTGTCAAACAGGCTCTCTAATTTCTCCTTGGGATACATGAAACCGTTCTCCTCCTCCACGCTCCACGTTACGCCAACTCTCTGGTAAATGGCATTGATATTGGTCTCTATGCGGCTCTTGTCATACTTGCCGCCAAGGTTCACAAGGCACACCTTTGCCGTCAGCGGAGCACGTGTGTCAACGTCAAGCTGACCCAACGTGTGGCTCTGGTCGCCTGACTGGTAGAGTGCGTACACGGTCTGGCGGCTATCAGCCTGTGATGCACTCACTCTCACACTGTATGTGTTGTCCGCTGCGTCATACTCTGACGGAAGCGTTATCACACCACCCTCATCATTTATTATGAATGTAATGTTTTCCGGGTGCTTAATCTCTGACTTGCCTGATTTGGTAAGGGTGAGCTTCGCCCTCACACTCTCCGTGCCTCCCTCCGCTATGAACAGCCAAGGCACGTCATAGCCTGACACCTTGCGGTATATGCGGCCGCCGCCGTTGGCTCCGTCACTGTTGAGCAGCAGCGAAACCGTCTCATAATAGTCAAGGGGCTGGTCAAATGTATAAATGCCGTCTGCGTCCTCTTCAAAATCAACACTTCCCAAATCACTCCTGAGCGTACTCAGTGTCTGCTCGCTTATGTACTGACCTGCACTCTGACTGCCAAGTGGCGTGAACTTGTATTTGCCCGTAGGCTTGCCGTCCGCATCGGTCTCCTCATCTATCCTGACAATGTTGCCCGCCTTGTCCTTAACCGTCACGGGGAACACAGACTCTCCGGTCTCATTCTGCGGAACTGTAAAGGAGCCCACCTTGGAGCCTTCTTCATCATACACGGTTACTGTGTTTGACACGCTGTCATAATCGGCTCCTGACGCATCTTCCATATTGAAGTCAACAGTGACATCCGGCAGCAGCACTCCGTTCTTGAGCCGATTGGCTCCCCCCTGAAGTATTGCGTCCGTGCCGCCTATCTGTGCTTTTGATGCGTCTCGCCTTACCTCTGTATATCCCTCTATCAGCTGTCTGTCCGTATTGACTTTTATTCCGTTGAAATCAACGGCAAATGTCAGTCCCACATACGGAATGTACATATACCCCTCTCCGCTGTACAAATGGCCGCTCTGGCGCAGCGTTGTAAGTACAACATTAAAGCCACCGCCCACCGTAATTGTGTCGCCAACCTCCAGCGCGTCCGTTGGTGTGAGGTTGGTGACCCTGTAGTTGTCCTCTCCGCAATGGGAGTAGTCCTTTTCCTGCTTTTTGACAGGTGTGTCTGATATGCTGTCCTTGACATCTGTTTGGTTGTCCAAAGGTGTCTCCCTCACGTCAAATGTGAAGACCTCACTGTATCCGCCGTTTGTGAAACTGCCGCCTGTGCCGTCCGCTCTGTACGCCCTCACACACCACCCGTAGCGTTTGCCAGCCTCTAATGGAGGCTCCGACACCGAGTATATGAGGCTTGTGCCGGTTGTCTCCGTCTGGTATATGGTCTGGGAGTAGTTGTACGCTGACGTAGGATTAGCAAGAGTGTCAGTTATCTCCTTAAGCGTAATCTCATACGTGACACCCTCTTGTGTGTAGGTGTGACGTGGCTGCCACTGGAACAACACGGACCGCGCGGCGCGGCTGTTTATGACAGAGCGGTCCATAGGGAACAGGAGCGCCGGCGGTTTGTTCATCGTCAGGTTGGTGACTGCTACGCCCTGCGTGGACACCACCACTCCTGTATGGTACTCAACCGCCTCAAACGTGAATGTGGCAAGCCCCTCCGGCAGCATCCCCTGTACCAAGGAGCCGTTCACATCAAGGTTGCGGACATCAAAATATGGTGACAAGTCTGACATTCCCAAACGCTCCGGTGAGCCGGGGTACAGACTTATGGCTTCAAACACTGCCGACGGCTTGGTCCTGAGTGTGAGACCGTTCTGGCACTTGATGGTAAGACGCAGACGGACATCTACGCCCGTACTCATAACATCTCTGTTCAGCAGTATGACCGACACTCGCTCTTCAAATCCGCTCTCATAGTCTGTCAGATAGACCGACGGTGACATTACCTGAGTTGTGACCTGAACAGGAAACGTGGACACACCCTGTGCTAACGAAGTCACCTCTGAGAGTAGAAGTGAGGTGAGCAATATGATATGTCTGATTACCTGACGCATTAATATTTATAGATTATCTCATATTCTGATGTCTTGATATTGCCTGGATTACTTAAAATGTATATGCGTATGCCAGCGTAGAACTGAATCTGAATACATCTTCCGCATCAACTATCCACTGATACTGACCGATGGCGTTAAGCGTAAACCTATGATGTTTTTTCAGTGTGTAAGATAATGATGTTCTTGCGTTTGCTATAGCACGCTGATATTGTTTGTGTTCCAGACCTGCATTGGCGGATAGTGACGTTGTCCAATTAAGACTCTTCTTAATAAACAGTGCGGTAAAGCCTATAGTAGGTCCAACATAAATAGTTTCCATACCCATACCGCTGTTCCACGTCACATTTACTGAAGATGTAAGTGTGAAATCCTTTCTGACAAACCTGACACTGTGCGTAAGAGCCGTATTGAGCATCATTGAATTACTACCATCCGGAATACTGTCACCATATTGGTCTTTTGAACACTGAAATGAAGCGTTTAAGTTAAGTGACTGCGTCTGTGATTCCGTATTTTTAACATTCCACATTGCAGACAGCATTGCATTATGGGAAAGTTGGGAATATTCC
>JAZLIE010000152.1:0-34030 GCA_045617165.1 Candidatus Enterocola sp.
TACTCACAGTCATCAGTGTTTCCGCTTTAGAAAAAGCATACTTGCCAGAACTGATTTCAAAAACAGATATGCCTGTTTCAAGTCAAAATGTCAAAGAACTTTCTTTATTTGATTTTTTATAAAAATTTAACGCATCAGTACTAGTTAAAAATTAGAACTTACATCATCAATATTGATTATTGAGTGGACAATTGCATAAATTGTGAGTCCGGCAAGTGACTTTATACCTGTTTTCTCTGATATGTTTTTTCTATGAGTAATTACAGTATTTGTTGAGATGAACAGTTTTTCTGCAATCTCCTTACTTTGCAACCCCTGAACAAGGCAACGCAAAACATCAATCTCTCTTGCTGAGAGAACAACATCCTCACCTTTTGCAACCTCTGTTCCACCCTGCACGCCAAACTCCCCACTTGCATCCTTTTCAAGTTTCTCCACAAGAGGAATCAGTATATTGTCCTCAATATGCGAGTGTATCTTAAGATCATATTCCAGTTCTGACAGACACTGTAGCATTTTCCTACGCAGATGAACAGAATCACTGAACGAAAGATACTTAATAAGAAGCCCCTGAAGATCATCAAGTTTGTCATCAATATTTGAATGATGGCGTTTATACTCCTCAACACTATACCTCTTACTTATATTTTTCCCCGATGTCAAAGCCCTGATATATGGGAACACAATATTATTCTCATAATCAAAGTGTTCTGTAATCTCTTTTATATATCCCTCAGTAAAATCCCTAAGCATTTTGAGCGTTGGATTCTCCCTCAGTATACTATTCACATACTCCCTTATTTCAGGCACTTTCTCATCAAGGTAATACTTATGGCAGTTTCCAAGATATAACAATATGGCATCAATATCATTATTGTGATAATCAATTGTACCAGTCTGCGTCTCCCCATCATATAAATGAATAAAAGAGAGAAACAAGTCAGTACATATGTTATACTCCAAGCAAATTTCCTTGACACTTTTGCTTTTGACAATAAGTTCTATCCCAAGATGCTCCAACAGAAGCATCTGATTCTTGTTTGCCAGAATAATATCAGCAATCTTGCTATTCTCTGAGTAATTATGTTCCATATCAACAATTCAATTCACTGCATATATGAGTCTCCAACTCCAAAGTGGCGTGATTGACGCCACAAGCAGCCAAAGCCTCTTTTACACCATTTTTAACGTTCTCTTGGTCTGCGCCCTCTTTTATAACAATATGTACAGTAAGGGCATTATCTGTTGTGCTTATTGCCCACACGTGCAAATGGTGGAATGACGCCACCCCATCAGCCTCTGATATTGCAGATTCAATCTTTTCAATATCAACACTCTCAGGCACACCGTCCATTGTCAAACGCAGACTGTCTGTCATAAGATTCCAAGTAGATTTAACAATAATCAGAGCAACTATAAAACCAATAACAGGGTCAATTATGTACCACCCTGTATAGTGTATTATAATACCCGCAACCACTACACCAAGAGATACAAGTGCGTCCATAGCCATATGCAGGTACGCTCCTTTGACATTCAAGTCCTTGTCTTTGTGGTCAGTAAACAGGTATGCGGTAATTCCGTTGACAATTACCCCGATACCTGCCACTATGGCTACGGTAAAGCCCTCAAGTGGCTCAGGGTGAATAAGTTTATTTACGCTCTCAACTATGATGGCACCAACAGCAATAAGCAAAATCACAGCATTTACAAGAGAGACAAGAATAGTGCTCTTTTTATAGCCGTATGTATAATACTTTGTGGCAGCCTTCTTATATAGTTTTATTGCAAGCAGAGAAAGTGCCAGAGAAGCAACGTCACCCAAGTTGTGACCTGCGTCAGCAAGCAGCCCCATAGAACCTTGCCACAAACCCACACCAGCCTCTGCAATAATGTAGAGTATGTTTATTACAATACCAATAATAAAAACCCTGCTCAAGTCTCCAGCCACCACAGTATGGTGATGATGATGTTCACTCATTACATTATATGTTTTACAATTTACAATGCAAAGTTATGTCATCACAAACAAATTATCAATACCTAATTTTAGGTATTGTATGCAAAAAAACCTGATTGTAATTTTGTCGACATAAATGTAAATTATAATCGTGGCACTCTACAAAGCAAATAAAGATAGTCAACGCTGCAACTGCAGTTGCACAAATTGTCCTCTGAAAGAAGATGAATTCAAGGCGACAAAGGTTATTGACAAAAAGGTTACTAAGGCTATTGACAAAGTTGTAACAAACAACTTCTGGGGCTTCCCTATATTCATTCTCTTTATGTGGTTTATGTTTGAGTGCACATTCACACTTGGGCAGTACCCTATGGATTGGATTGACACCGGCGTTGATTGGTTCAAAGATGTTGTTGAGGCAAATATGGCAGAAGGACCTCTACGCAGTCTGCTTGCCGATGGAATAATAAGTGGCGTTGGCGGAGTTATTATTTTCCTGCCAAACATTCTTATACTCTACTTCTTTATATCACTTATGGAGGATTCCGGCTATATGTTACGCGTCGCCTTCATTATGGACAAGATTATGCATAAGATGGGACTTCACGGCAAGTCATTTGTTCCTATGCTTATGGGCTTTGGTTGCAGCGTACCCGCCATTATGTCAGCACACACTCTTGAGAGCCGCAGCAGCCGCATTATAACTATGCTTGTCACACCATTTATGAGTTGCGGAGCCAAACTGCCTGTTTACGTAATATTCACCACATTGTTCTTCCCTAAGCACGGTGCCATTGTAATGCTCTCTCTCTATCTTATAGGAATTGTTGTGGCTGTATTCTCATCAAGACTTTTGAAAAGGCTCTTCTTTAAGGAAGATGAGGTTCCATTTGTAATGGAACTGCCGCCATACCGTGTACCCACTCTTAAATCAGCTCTGCACCATATGTGGGAGAATTCAAAAGAGTATCTTCAAAAAATATCTACTGTGATTCTTGCCGCCTCTATAATTATCTGGGCGTTGGGTTACTTTGACTTGATAATTCCAATAGGACGAGCCGTGGAGCCACTACTTGCACCACTTGGTTTTGACTGGAAGATGAGTGTTGCGTTGCTTACCGGACTGCCTGCGAAAGAGGTTATTGTAAGCACACTTTCAGAACTTACAATGGAGGCCTACACACCTCTTGTGGCATTTAACTTTATGCTATTTGTGCTCCTATACTCACCTTGCATTGCAACCCTCGCCACCATACGTCATGAGAGTGGAAACATAAAGTGGGCACTCTTTCAAGCGGCATACACCACACTGCTTGCCTGGACTCTCTGCCTTATAGTCTACCAAATAGGAATACTATTTTAGATTTTTTATTTGCAGAATAAAAAAATAGTTGTACTTTTGTGCCGTCATTTATGTGATGACACTTTATGGTGAGCGTAGTTCAGTTGGTTAGAGCATCGGATTGTGGTTCCGAGTGTCGTGGGTTCGAGTCCCACCGTTCACCCAAAACAAAAGGCTTTGGCATTTGCCAAGGCCTTTTTTGTTTTTTATAGACATTTTGACTAATAAAATTCCGCCATTTTGACTAATAAAGGATTTTTATTATCTTTGCAATTGAAAACAACATATTGATAAATATGGATAATTCAAAATATAAAAAAAGGATTATTGATGAAATTTTAGACAAAAAACTATCAGGGATGGGGGCTGTAGTAGTTGAGGGTGCCAAATGGTGTGGAAAAACCACAACCTCCGAACATCACGCCAAAAGCGTTTTGTATATGGATTCGCCAAAGGACAGAAACAGCAATATCCAACTTGCACAATTTAATCCTGAGTTATTATTAGAGGGGGCAACTCCCAGATTGATAGATGAGTGGCAAATAGCTCCTGAATTGTGGGATGCCATTCGCTTTACCGTAGATCATCGTTCCGAAGACGGGCAATTTATCCTAACGGGGTCAGTATCGCCAATTAGCGAAGAAAATGAATCAAAAATACTCCATTCGGGAACAGGCAGATATGCAAAGCTAAAAATGCGTCCCATGACGCTTTGGGAATCGGGTGAATCTAATGGATCTGTCAGTCTTAAAGGTTTGTTCCAAACCGATTACAAAGTTTCATCTCTCAATAACCATTCACTATCGGACATCGCATTCCTTGTATGCAGAGGTGGATGGCCTAAAGCGGTATTGCAAAAAAAAGAAATCGCTCTTGACAGAGCGTTTGACTATTATGACACAGTAGTAAATATTGATGTCAATTTACCGGACAGAGTGGAAAAAAACGAAAATCGGGTAAAACGTCTGATGCGATCGTATGCCAGGAATCAGGGGACACAAGCTTCATTAAGTGCCATCTGTGCTGATATGATGGCAAATGACAGCCATACACTTGATGACCGCACAGTATATTCTTATATATCAGCACTTAAAGCCATTTATGTGATTGAAGATTGTCCTGCGTGGAATCCAAATTTAAGAAGCAAAACTGCCATAAGAACCACAGATACCCGATACTTTACAGACCCATCTATTGCCGTTGCGGCATTAGGTATTGGTCCTGATGACCTTATGCACGATTTAAATACTTTCGGTTTGCTGTTTGAAACCCTATGTATGCGTGATTTAAGGGTTTACGCACAATCCATTGATGGTGAAATACGACATTATAGAGACAAAGATGGTTTGGAATGTGACGCTGTTGTACATCTGCGTAATGGTTCTTACGGACTGATAGAAATAAAATTGGGCGGTGAAACACTGATAGAGGATGGAGCCAAATCATTGAAAAAATTAGCATCAAAAATAGATGTTGGTAAAATGTCCGAGCCTGCTTTTTTAATGGTATTGACAGCAACGGGGCAATACGCTTTTCAACGTCCGGACGGAGTGTACGTGGTACCTGTCGGTTGCTTGAGAAATTGAAACACAACACGCCCCGACTTCCAAGTGGGCGTGTTGTTGTTTTACTATCTTACTCTGAGCGAACCCACGTTTGGGAGCGTCCTATGAGTCCTAATTTGTCAATGGAACCACGCAGGGTTACAGTGTTTTTATCGGCATTGTATGATATTTTTCCGTAGTAGGTCTTCTTGCTCTCAGGGTCATAGCAACGCCCTTTGAGGTCTTTGCCCGCAGGTTCCAAATCTCTGAGTATAACCATTCCTATAACGCCCTCATAGCCGGCAGGTGATTCAGTAAGAGTGGTATATGTACCATCACCGTTTGGGGCGTAGAGGCACAGTATTTTACCATAATATTTGCCGTTCACAGCCTTGTATATGTAAACCGTACTGCGTTTGTCACCGCTCTTGTCATCAACGCTATCCCATTTTCCAAGCATCTTATCTACCTGCGCCCCTGCACTAAGTGCAACCAGCAACAACGCAACTAACAACCGTACCTTCATATTAATTATTAATTATAATTCCGCTTTGTAGTATTCAAGTATTGGCGAAGCCGCTATTGATGTGATTATATAGTCAGCCATAGAATCCTTGAACGCCTCTTTGAAGCGTTTGAGAGCATCAGGCAAATCCTCTGCACGCACAAGAAGTGTCTCTGGTACAAGACGCTCTGTGCCGCTGTTCTCATCAACAACTGTAATCTTTATCTTGACTGTGAACCAATTCTCACAAAGGTCGTCATCTTTGAAGATAAGTTCAGCAAGACGTGCCTGTTTTATATTTGTGATAACATACTCACCCTTTATATATTGGGCAACCTCTTTTACAATTATAGCCTCTGCCTCAGTAAAACTCAGCGCATCAACCAAATATACCTCATTAACCTTTTTCAGTTTTCCACAATCCTTGTCATTAGGGTCGGTTATCTGCTTCTCATAACGAATCTTGCATTCAAAATATTTTGCCATAGTTTTAATAATTTTATGGCAAAGATAGGGAAAAATTTGTAATTTTGTGACGCAATTTTTCCCCTATGAATTTTACAGAAGAGATAAACCGCAGGCGTACCTTTGCCATAATATCGCACCCAGATGCAGGTAAGACCACACTTACTGAGAAACTGTTGCTTTTTGGAGGCGCCATACACGTGGCAGGTGCGGTTAAAAGCAATAAGATTAAGAAGACAGCCACCTCAGACTGGATGGAGATAGAGAAGCAGAGAGGTATCTCTGTAGCCACATCTGTTATGGGTTTTGAGTACCGTGATTTCAAAATAAACATTCTTGACACTCCTGGTCACCAAGACTTTGCAGAGGATACCTTCCGCACCCTTACAGCCGTTGACAGCGTTATAATAGTTATTGATTCAGCAAAAGGTGTTGAGACTCAGACTCGCAAACTTATGCAGGTCTGCCGTATGCGTAAGACCCCTGTAATGGTCTTTATGAATAAGATGGACCGTGAGGGGCGTGACCCTTTTGACCTTATGGATGAGGTTGAGGCTGAACTTGGAATAAAAGTCCGCCCTCTGAGTTGGCCTATAAATATGGGACAGAACTTCAAGGGTGTCTACAACATTTACAAAGAGGATTTGAACCTCTATACTCCAAACAAACAGACAGTCTCAGAGACTATTGAGTTCAAAGATTTGAACAGCAAGGAGTTGGAGAATTACATCGGGGAAAAAGACGCCGCAAAACTGCGTGAGGATTTGGATTTGATTCAAGGTGTCTATAATCCGTTCAATGTAGATGAATATTTGAAGGGAGACCTTGCCCCCGTATTCTTTGGCAGTGCCTTGAATACTTTTGGTGTAAAGGAGTTGCTTGACTGTTTTGTTGAAATAGCCCCTTCACCACGCCCTGTTGAGGCTATTGAACGCCGTGTAGACCCGCTTGAACCTGCATTCTCTGGCTTTGTGTTCAAAATTCATGCTAATATGGACCCCAACCACCGCTCATGCATAGCTTTTGTAAAGATATGCAGCGGTAAGTTTGAACGCAATGTAAACTACAAGCACGTAAGGTTCAACCGTCTGATGAAATTTGCCGCCCCTACGGCATTTATGGCACAACGTAAAGAGACCGTAGATGAGGCATACGCAGGTGACATAGTGGGATTACCTGATAACGGAAACTTCAAGATTGGAGACAGCCTCTCTTCTGGTGAGGATATTCATTTCAAGGGACTGCCGAGTTTCTCTCCTGAAATGTTCAAATACATAGAGAACGCAGACCCTATGAAGCAGAAGCAACTGCAAAAGGGCATAGACCAACTTATGGACGAGGGTGTGGCTCAACTATTCACAAACCAATTCAACGGACGCAAGATTATAGGTACCGTAGGTCAGTTGCAGTTTGAGGTTATTCAGTACCGTCTGCTACACGAATATAACGCCCAATGCCGTTGGGAGCCTATTCGCCTTTACAAGGCGTGCTGGATTGAGAGTGATGACGCCACTGAACTTGAAAATTTCAAGAAACGCAAGTACCAATATATGGCTAAGGACAAGGAGGGGCGTGACGTATTCCTTGCTGACTCATCATATATGCTTGAGATGGCACAAGAGGATTTCAAGAAAATACGTTTCCATTTTACCTCAGAGTTCTAATCCCGCATCACCGAATCACCGAATCACCATCAATAATGCAAATAGGAAAAACTCAAATATTGAAAGTAAACCGACACGCAGAGGCGGGAGTGTATTTAGCAGATGCGAATGGCACTGAAATTTTATTACCGAACAGGTATGTGCCTGAAATCTGCCATATAGGAGACACATTAGAGGTGTTTGTTTACACCGATGGCGAAGATAGACCCATAGCCACCACTGTCAAACCATTCGCAGAAATCGGACAGTTTGCGTTGATGACAGTCAAGCAAATTACTGATTTTGGAGCCTTCCTTGATTGGGGCATAATGAAAGACCTGCTTGTTCCGTTCAGTGAGCAGAGAGGAGATTTAAACGAAGGTGACAAGGTGTTCGTCTATGTATATGAAGACAGCGTCACGCACCGTGTAGTGGCGTCGGCACGTTGGGAGAAATTCATTAACCCCGATGTCTCATCACTGAAACACGGGCAAAAGGTAACCCTTACCATTGCCTCAAAGAGTGATTTAGGATTCAAGGTGATTATTGACGGCACCTATAAAGGACTGATTTTCAACAGTGATGTATGCCGTCCCTTGAAAATCGGGGATAAGACAGAAGGATACATTTACAAAGTACGTGATGACGGCAAGGTTGATGTACGTTTGAAGAGCGAGGGGTATGAGAGCATAAGCGGAGAGGCGGAGAAAATTCTTTCAAAACTGAAGGCAGAGGGAGGTTTCATAGCCGTCACAGACAAGTCATCGCCCGAACTGATAAATGAACTTTTTGGTATGAGCAAAAAGACCTACAAGAAAGCGGTGGGAGACCTATATAAGAGGCACATTGTAGCGTTATATTATAATGGTCTTAAGTTATTGATAAATAAGAAATAAGAAATAAGAAATAAGAATTTCTTGTTTAATGCGTAAACACCTGATTACATTACTAATCTCCATTGCGGCTTTGTCAGCCAATGCCCAACTGAACACTGACCGATTGCTGGATATGGGGCGTAACGCGCTCTATTTTGAGGATTATGTGGTGTCTATTAGATATTTCAATCAAGTTATTGAGGCAAAACCGCACCTCACAGACCCCTACTTCTTCCGGGCAATAGCAAAACTATATCTTGAAGACTATAGCGGCTGCATATCAGACTGTAACTCAGCACTTGACATAAATCCGTTCCTTCCCAAGGTCTATTATCTGAGAGGATATGCTAAAAGATACCTTAAAGATTGGAACTCCTCATCAGATGACCTTAAGAAAGCTCTTGAATTTGACCCTGAGAATAAAGAGATTTACATAGTGATAATTGAGAACTTGCTTCAGCAGGACAAACTTGAAGAGGCATACACTCAAGGAATGGAGACTATTGAGAAGTTTCCGCACTATGCGGAGACATACATTCTTCTAACACAGGTGTTTCTTATGAAGAATGACACTATAAAGGCGGAGAATGTTCTCAATACGGGTCTGGAATACAACAAGGAATCAGAGAACGGCTACGCCATACGTGGTATGCTCAGATATGAGAAAAAAGAGTACGCCTCAGCGCTTGAAGACCTTAACACAGCCGTCAAACTTAACGGTTTCCGCTCTGATTTTCTGATAAACCGTGCCATAATCAAAATGGAGATGAATGACCTAAGAGGCTCTCTCTCTGATTTTAATGAGGCCATAAAACTTGACAACAAAAACTCAAACGCATACTATAACCGTGCTATTCTGAAGGCTGAGATTGGTGATGACAACAACTCAATAGATGACTTCTCAGTATGTCTGGCTCTTGACCCAAGCAACTACACAGCCTATTTCCAGCGTGCCATACTCCACTACAAAGTGGGAGAATACAAAGAGGCTATAGCAGACTACAACACCATTATAAAGAGGTACCCCGATTTCACACCTGCATACTACGGACGTGGCGATGCCAAAAAGAAATTGCGTGACCGCAGCGGTGCTGAGAAAGACTATTTTGACGCAGGTCAGATTGAGAGTGACATAAAGAGCGGCAAACGCAAGCCACGACAAGGCAGTGAAGATGAACTTCAACCTACAAAAGAGGCTCGTGCCATAGTTCAAAAATTGAACACAAACGCATCAGAAAAGTATAAAAATGAGATAAGAGGTCAAGTACAAGATAAGGATATTGACATTACACCACTGCCATGTTTTGTCATAGCCGTGGCAGACTCATCAGCAAAGACATTCCGTAAGCAGCAATATCATAAAGATATTGAGAAGGCTAACCAGCAATTGGAGGAGAAACTCAGTTTCTGTCTCTATGATAATGTAAAGACAAAGATTGATTTCGGAGGCACTACGGTTGTCTGCACAGAGCCGCTCTGTTTCTTTAATCGTGGTAGTGAGAAGAGCGTTCAGTTACGTAATATTGTGATAAACGGTGGGCAAATTCTCATATCTGACTGCATATCAGCTATTAATGACTTTACAATGGCATACCAGCTTGACAACACACTTGTTTACGCTCTCTATAACACGGGTTATGTCTATATGGTAGCAAAGGATTTCAAATCTGCCATAGAATACTACACTAAGGCAATTGAGCAATATGACCGTTTTGCTGAAGCGTATTACAACCGTGCCCTCATCTACATACTGCAAGGCGATAAAGAAAAAGCCCGTATAGACCTCAGCCGTGCTGGCGAACTTGGTCTATACGGAGCCTACAATGTTATGAAACGCTACGCTAAATAGCCTTAAAAAGGCAAATCACTACCGCTATCCTCAGCCTCTATGGCAGGGGCAGGAGCAGGTGCTGGTGTGGCTGCTGGTTTGGACTCTTTCTGCTGTGGAGCGGACTCTCCGGCAGCCTCAATCTTCCACGCTCTTACTGATGTGTACCAACGACCGTTGAACTCACGGGACTCCACGTCAAAATAGACGGTTAGAGCCGCACCCATAGTACATTTTGCACTAAATTCATCGTGTCTGCTTCCGAAAAGTTCAAAAGCTACCTTACGCGGGCGGTCTCCATCTGTCTCAAGCACAAATGTTTGTGACTTCCACTCATTTCCAGCCTTACTTGTACCCTTCTGAAGGTCACAAACGGCAATAATTTTTCCTGTTATATCCATAATTGATTCAATTGAAAATTGAAAGTTGAAAATTGAAAGTTATTAGTTTTTTATTTTAACGCTAAGTTAAATACTTCTGTTACATTTGATACATAATGGAACTCAAGTCCTTTTATGTAAACGGGTTTAATCTCATCAATGTTCTTTTTGTTCTCCTTACAAAGAATGAGAGTTGTGACACCTGCACGTTTGGCTGCAAGTATTTTCTCTTTAATACCGCCTACCGGAAGCACGTCACCAAGCAACGTAACCTCTCCTGTCATTGCTATATGAGGTTTCACCTTCCTCTTTGTAATGGCAGATAATAATGAAGTTGCCATTGTTATACCTGCCGATGGTCCGTCCTTTGGAATAGCACCCTCTGGCACGTGTATGTGAATAACAGCATCATCAAAGAACTTGTCTTTTATACCCAACTCTTTAGCGTGTGCCTTTATATATGAGAGTCCAAGTGACGCTGACTCCTTCATAACATCGCCCAGATTTCCTGTGAGGGTGAGACTTGGTGTCTTGCCACGACTTATACTTGTCTCTATCTCCAATGTACACCCGCCTACAGCGGTCCATGCAAGTCCTGTCACCTTTCCTATCTTCAAATCCTTAGCCTGCGTGTCAATGCTGTATATCTCTGTGCCAAGCAACTCCTTAACCTGTTCCACTTCTATTGCAGGCTCAAAACTCTCATCCATAGCCACCCTCTTTGCAACCTTTCTTGCAACACCTGCTATCTGCTTGTCAAGGGCTCGCACACCGGACTCCCTTGTGTAGTGGTCAATAATATATGATACAGCCTTTTTTGACAAGTTTGCCTGTTCCTTGGTAATGCCGTGGTTCCGCCACTCATTAGGTATAAGGTGACGCATTGCTATCTCAACCTTCTCCTGCTGAATGTAACCGCTTATGTTAATCAGTTCCATTCTGTCAAGCAGCGCGGGTGCTATGGTGTTCAGCGTATTCGCTGTTGCTATGAATAGCACCTTTGAGAGGTCAAAATTAATGTCAAGGTAGTTATCGTGGAAAGAACTGTTCTGCTCAGGGTCAAGCACCTCAAGAAGCGCCGATGCCGGGTCTCCCTTATAGTCAGCCCCCACCTTGTCTATCTCATCAAGAATGAATACAGGATTTGACGAGCCAACCTTAAGAATATTCTCTATTATCCTGCCAGGCAAAGCACCTATGTAAGTTCTGCGGTGACCGCGTATCTCAGCCTCATCGTGTAATCCGCCAAGTGATATACGGGCATATTTTCTACCCAATGCCTGAGCCACTGATTTTCCAAGTGATGTCTTACCAACACCCGGAGGTCCGTAGAGGCAGAGTATCGGGGATTTCATATCGCCTTTAAGTTTAAGCACGGCAAGGTGCTCAACTATTCTCTCCTTTACATCATCAAGCCCGTAGTGGTTCTTGTCAAGAACCCTTTGCGCCTTCTTTAAGTCAAAATCATCTTTTGTATACTCATTCCAAGGCAAATCCACAAGTGTCTGGACATAGTTCAACTGAATGGAATAGTCAGGGGCGCTTGATGAGAGTGCCTGAAGTTTGCGCATCTCCTTCTCAAAGAACTCTTTGGTCTCCTGGTTCCACTTCTTTGTCTTAGCCTTCTCCTCTATACTCTTGTAATCCTGCTCCTGCGTGGTTCCACCCAACTCTTTCTGAATGGTCTTCATCTGCTGTTGCAGGAAATATTCACGCTGCTGCTTATCTATGTTCTCCATAGCCTTTGACTGAATGGCGTTCTTAATCTGCAACAGATTAAGTTCCTTGGTCAAAGCGGCTAACAGGCGCTCCGCACGGTCTTGCAACTCAGGTATTTCCAGAAGTGCCTGTTTATCTTCAAGAGATATATTTATGTTGCAACTTATGAAATTTATTATGAATGCGGGAGAATCTATGTTCTTAACGGCGAACATCATCTCCTGATGAGAACCTCCGCTCAAACGAACTATCTGCTGAGCCGCATCCTTGATGGCTGCTATATGAGCCTTGAACTCGTGAGTGCGTGGCGCAGTCTGAGTGTGAGGCCACAAATTCACCTTTGCCATAAAATATGGCTCTTTGCTCACTATCTCTTTAATTGAGAAACGGCATCTGCCTTGCAAAATAACTGTGGTTGAGCCATCTGGCATCTCAAGTATCCTCAGAATCTGGGCTATTGTACCAACTGTGAAAAGGTCTTCAACTGTAGGTTCCTCAACAAGTCCGTCTTTCTGAGCCACGGCACCTATGACACCGTTGTTGGCGATAACCTCTCTCACAAGTTTGAGAGATTTCTTGCGTCCTACATTTATAGGCAGAACAATGCCCGGGAATAACACAACATTACGGAGCGGAAGCAGAGGAACATCTTGATTATTCTCTATCAACTTCAGATACTCCTTGTCCTCATCGGCTATCATAGGAATAAGTGTGGACTCCCCTCCCCTTTCAGGAGCGGCCTCAATCAAAATTCTACTATCTATACTCTTCATTAAAGGGCTGAATCAAACTGTTTAAGGAATCGCAAGTCATTCTCAGAGAACATTCTGAGGTCTTTGCAACGGAATTTTAGATTGGCTATACGCTCCACACCCATACCAAAGGCGTAACCTGAGTAAACCTTTGAGTCAATGCCGCAAGCCTCAAGAACGGCAGGGTCAACCATACCGCAGCCAAGAATCTCAACCCAACCTGTATGTTTGCAGAAAGCGCAACCCTTGCCACCGCACAAGTCACAAGAGATATCCATCTCAGCACTTGGCTCCGTAAACGGGAAGTATGACGGACGCAGACGAATTTGAGTATCCTCACCAAACATCTCCTTTGCGAAATAAAGAAGCGCCTGCTTCAAATCAGCGAATGATACATTCTTGTCAATATAGAGACCCTCCACCTGGTGGAAGAAACAGTGGGCACGATATGAGATTGCCTCATTTCTGTAAACTCTACCCGGACAAAGCACACGGATAGGAGGTTTCTGTGTTGTCATAACGTGAGACTGCACGCTTGAAGTATGTGTCCTGAGAAGAATATCGGGGTTCTTCTCTATGAAGAAAGTGTCCTGCATATCACGTGCAGGGTGCTCCGGCGGGAAGTTCAACGCCCCGAACACGTGCCAGTCATCTTCTATCTCAGGCCCCTCAGCCACAGTAAAACCAAGACGTGAGAAGATGTCAATTATCTCATTCTTAACAATGGAGAGCGGGTGTCGTGTTCCGAACTCAATGGGGCTCTCAGAACGAGACATATCAACCATATTCTCTGCTGAAACCTGACTATCAAAAGCCTCCTTCATTTCAGAGAGTCTCTGCTGTGTAACATTCTTAAGTTCATTAAGCATCTGACCTACAATGCGTTTCTCATCGCCTGCAACATTCTTGAAATCATTAAACAGTTGGGATATCTCACCCTTCTTACTTAAATATTTAATACGCATCTGCTCCACCTCATCGGCACTGGAAGCGGTCAGATTCCTAACCTCATTTAATAACGCTTCAATTTTCTCTTTCATTTCGTCTATTTTTTTTGAAACTGCAAATTTACTAAAAATATTAAACCATAGAGCCATTAAAATTTCAACCTGCAAGATACCCCGACAGAGTTGTCTATCGCCCTATCCTTAGTGGCTGGTATAACAGCGGGAGACAAGTGCATTGACAAATCAGGAGAGACATCGTAGTCCCTCAACTGAGAGTCAACGTATGAGTCAATAATAGAGAGCATATATAGAACAACCGTTGCAAGAATACTCAAATCACGGTTACGCTGATACCCTTCCATCTTGCTTTTGAACGTGCGCTTATAATAATCTATGTTTGATGATGTTATCTCAACCCCCGATGGCAACAGATACTTATAGTAGTCAGCGTTAGGGTCTGTGCTACATAAATCAGTGTACCCCCTCCTGTATTCAACATACAACTCATTATTCCACGATATGGCATACCCAAGCCCAGCGAAACCACCATATACTATAGGCAGTTTCCAATACTGACGGTTATATATCTGACCTGCCCCTGGAAATATGGCGGCTATCCACGCAGCCATCTCAGGTTTAGGAATCCTGTTTATGCGCCTGAGCCTATCCTGGCGTTTTTGCTCCGCCTCAACCTCTTTCATCAGATATAGAGTATCAAGCGTAACAACATCTGTATCAGACATTAATGATGACAGTTCAGCAAGAGCGACATTAGCGGAAACAGTATCAACCGTTGCAGCAACAGTAATAGAGTCAGCAGCGTAAGCACATACTACTGAGAATATTAGAAAAACCGTATATGCCGCTACCCTACGCATTACTGAATCTTATCAAGCAGAGAGAGAATGTTTTCAAACTGCTCATCACTCTTAAATGACAGTACAATTTTACCAGTACCCCTCTCTGAGTGGTCTATTGTGACTTTTGAGTTAAACACACTTGATAGTTTGGCACATAGTGACTCATAATCTGAACTCTTCTCTCTTTGAGGCTTTGCGGAAGGTTCAGACTTCTTTTGCTGAGCCAACTGTTCAAGCCTGCGCACAGGCAGCCCCTCCTTAACCGTAAGTTCATAAAGTTCAAGCATTCTCTTGGTGTCCTCAACCCCTACAAGCGCGCGTGCGTGCCCCATATCTATCTTGCCCTCCTTAATACCCAATTGAATCTCAGCAGGCAGTTTCAGTAACCTTAAATAGTTAGCCACAGTGGCACGTTTCTTCCCCACCTTCTCTGCCAGACGCTCCTGAGTGAATTTATAATCATCAATCAAACGCTGGTATGAGAGGGAAATCTCTATGGCATTCAAATCCTCACGTTGTATATTCTCCACCAGAGCCATCTCCATAAGAGTCTCATCTGTGGCGGTCTTTATATAAGCCGGAATTGACTCCAAGCCACACCTCTTTGCCGCGCGCCAGCGTCTCTCACCAGATATAATCTGATACCTGCCTCCAGCCATCTCCCTTAGCGTTATAGGCTGTACAACACCATACTCCTTTATTGAGGCGGCAAGTTCATCCAACGCCTCCTCATCAAAAACAGTACGCGGCTGATTAGGATTGGCGTCAATCAAATTCAAGGCAATCTCACTAATCTGAGATGACCCCGATGTCTGAACATTATCAAGTTCAATAAGAGCGCCAAGCCCTCTTCCAAGTGCATTTTTCTTAGGTTGTGCCATTATTTAGAGTTCTTTTTAGTTATTTCCTGAGCAAGTTGGATATAATTCTGAGCCCCACGTGAATCAGCGTCATAGAGAATAACTGGAATGCCGTGGCTTGGAGACTCGCTGAGTTTAATATTACGCTGTATGACAGTCTCAAACACCATATCACCAAAATACTGCTTAACCTCACTGTAAACCTGGTTTGCAAGTTTCAAGCGGCTGTCATACATAGTGAGCAGAAAGCCCTCTATCTCAAGTGCCGTATTCAATCGGCTCTTTATTATCTTAATGGTATTCAATAGTTTGCTTATACCTTCCAAAGCATAATATTCAGCCTGTACAGGTATTATAACACTATCAGCGGCGGTAAGGCAGTTAATAGTAATAAGTCCTAAAGATGGAGAGCAATCAATAAGCACATAGTCATAATTATCCTTGACAGGTGCTATCAACCTCTTAAGCAGATACTCACGCTCTTGCATTTTAATCATCTCAACCTCAGCGCCCACCAAATCAATGTGAGAGGGCAGCACATCAAGTTTATCCATCTCAGTATGCTGAATTGCCTTTTCAGCACTCTCACCATTTATAAGGCACTCATATATTGTGGTCTCCAACTTAGTAATGTCAATGTTCAACCCCGATGACGCATTAGCCTGAGGGTCAGCATCAACAACAAGCACACGCTTCTCAAGCACAGCAAGAGAAGCCGCTAAATTAATGGCGGTAGTGGTCTTCCCCACACCACCTTTCTGGTTTGCAATAGCTATTATCTTTCCCATAAATACACTTTTTAACAAGGTACAAAGATAGCGTTTAGCAATTGCAATTGCAAAAAAAACTTTTACACAAAATTTATATTATATGAATATTGATTTTTGACATAAAAATATTATCTTTGTGACTTGTAAAAAAATATAACAATATTCACTTTAACTTAATTTATAAAAACAATGGTTTATTCACACGAAGTAGAAAACATGTGTGTTGTAAAAAAAGGTCCTAACCACGGACCCGCCCCTATACCTGAAGAGGGTAAATGGGTAAAGGCTAAAGAGATTAAGGACATCTCAGGCCTTACACACGGTATCGGTTGGTGCGCTCCTCAGCAGGGTGCTTGTAAATTAACACTTAATGTAAAGGAAGGTATTATACAAGAGGCGCTTGTAGAGACTATAGGTTGCTCAGGTATGACACACTCCGCCGCTATGGCATCTGAGATTCTTCCTGGAAAAACTCTTCTTGAGGCCCTTAACACAGACCTTGTTTGCGATGCCATCAACACCGCAATGCGTGAGCTTTTCCTTCAGATTGTTTACGGCCGTACACAGTCCGCTTTCTCAGAGGGCGGTCTTACAATTGGCGCCGGACTTGAGGACCTTGGCAAGGGTTTCATAAGCCAGACAGGCACTCTTTACAGCACAAAAGTTAAAGGTCCTCGTTACCTGCAACTTACAGAAGGTTACATTACAAAAATGTTCCTTGATGCTGATGATGAGGTCTGCGGTTATGAATTTGTACATCTTGGCAAATTTATGGACGCTATTAAGAAAGGCAAGCCAGCCGATGAGGCTCTTAAGAGCGTAACCGGCACATACGGACGCACAAAACCAGAGCAAGGTGCAGTTAAATCTATTGACCCACGTAAAGAATAAGGAGGACAAAGCCATGATTAGAGAAGTAAAATTTGAAAGTCAGGACCGCCGTGAGAAACAGATTCTTGCAGCGCTCAAAGAGAATGGAATCAATAGTATTCAAGAAGCAAATGAGATTTGTGAGAAAGCAGGACTTGACCCTTACAAGACTTGTGAGGAGACACAGATGATTTGCTTTGAAAACGCTAAGTGGGCATACGTAGTAGGTTCAGCCATAGCACTCAAGAAAGGTTGCAAAAACGCCGCTGACGCTGCAGAAGCAATAGGTATAGGACTTCAGGCATTCTGTATTCCTGGTTCAGTTGCTGATGACCGTAAGGTAGGTCTTGGTCACGGTAACCTTGCAGCCCGTCTTCTACGTGAAGAGACACAGTGCTTCGCATTCCTTGCAGGTCACGAGTCATTTGCAGCAGCAGAAGGTGCCATTAAGATTGCAGAGATGGCTAATAAGGTTCGTAAGAACCCACTCCGTTGCATTCTTAACGGACTTGGCAAAGACGCCGCTATGATTATAAGCCGTATAAACGGTTTCACATACGTACAAACAGAGTTTGACTACTTTACAGGCAAACTTAATGTAATTAAGGAGAAAGCCTACAGTGACGGACCACGCGCCAAAGTTAAATGCTACGGTGCTGACGATGTTCGTGAAGGTGTTGCCATTCTTTGGAAAGAGAACGTTGATGTATCCATAACAGGTAACTCAACCAACCCGACACGTTTCCAACACCCGGTTGCAGGTACATACAAGAAGGAGCGCATACTTGCAGGTAAGCCTTACTTCTCAGTTGCCTCAGGTGGTGGTACAGGACGTACTCTTCACCCGGATAATATGGCTGCAGGTCCTGCATCTTACGGTATGACCGATACTCTTGGCCGTATGCACTCAGACGCTCAGTTTGCAGGTTCTTCATCAGTTCCCGCTCACGTAGAGATGATGGGATTCCTTGGCATAGGCAACAACCCAATGGTAGGTTGCACAGTTGCATGTGCAGTTAATGTAGCACTTGCACTAAGCAAGTAATCACTAAAATTATTGACAAGATTATGGCAAAATTCACTAACATACCACATTCCGCAAATGTTAATAAGTCGGCGGATATGGACTATCGTTATGTGCATTTTGCCGTAATGGCAATAGAGTCTGGTGCTCAGAAAATGAACATCTCGGGCAAACAGATGCATGACCGTTTACAAAAGCAGGATTTAATACATCGTCGCCTCTTTGGCCGCTACGAAGAGTTGCATAGTCAGTCGCTGCAATATGTAACGGATGACATAGTGGAAACACTTCAAAATTGGGAAGCTGCACAATGAGAATATTTCATGGTTCAGATAGTATAGTAGATGCTCCCAAAACTAATTTCGGTCGCAAAAACCTAGACTTCGGTTGTGGTTTCTATGTCACTAAATTGGAGAAGCAGGCTTCCAAGTGGGCTTTTGCTGTCGCCGAACGTAAAGGACCGTACTCTCCCGCCATTCTCAATGAGTATGAATTTGATTACGAAGCCGCAGTAAGTCGGTTTCGTATATTGTGCTTTGAGACATATAATCTGGACTGGTTGGAATATGTGGTGGCATGCCGTAGGGGAAAACCTATATGGAAAGACTACGATATAATTGAAGGTGGTGTTGCTAATGATAATGTAATTGATACCGTGGAGGATTATGAGAATGGTCGTATAACGGCAGAACAAGCACTTGATCAATTACGGTTTAAGAAACCGAATCATCAGATTTGTATTATCAATCAGGATGTTGTTGATTTGTATATACAATTTGTACAACATAGAGTTTTGAAGGAAAAGGTATGAGAGATGCGGTTAAATGGCGCAAGCAGAGCCGACTGATTATGATGTTGGCAGAGTGGAAAGGTATCGCTCCTGAAGTGGCATTGGATTTGTTTTATACAACTAATACCTACCGTCTCCTCTGTAATCCTGCAACTGGTCTTGAACTGATGTCTGATGCATATATATTTGCCGACTTGCAAGAAGAGTTAAATGGAATAAAATAAGCCACGCCGTGGGATGCTACCAATATAGGGTATGTCGTATCGGGCGGTGGTAGCAGGTGAAAATCCTGCAAAGACATATTAAAAGCGTTTATTGACGCTCTGTTCTGGCTTTCAGAAATCTCGCAAATTTATGTAAGAATCAGGACTTAGCAGCGATGAATGTCTATGGGGTATGTAGCACCCTGCACTACAACATATTATCACATGTACAAGCGTGTGAAATTTGTTGGATATATAGTGCAGCCATACATATTCGGCGTGGACTTCGCGTTGTCAGTTCTATTCTTACGGGCAACGCGAGAGCCTCTGAAAGCGTGGACTGACAACAGAGTGAGTTCCACGCTTTTTTTATGTCCATAGAATAGATGATTCTATTGATTATTAACCAAATAAAACAATTGCTATGAAAACAAAAATCTTTCAACGAGGTGCATTTATGTGTCTATGTCTCGTTATGTTATTACCGAGCTCATGCTCAAAGTCTTTAAAACAAATAATTGCAGATGTTGAGCCTGCAACATTTATCGTCTATACATACGATGAATATGGTTCCCCTTCTGGTTCTGGATCGGGCTTCTTTATAGAACCAAGTGGAGTTGGAGTAACCAACTGGCATGTGTTAGACAAATCTGTAAAGGCTGTGATTAAGACTCCAACTGGAAAACAATTTGAGATAGATAGTGTTCTTTGTGCTTCTGCTAAAAAGGATATACTTGTCTTTCGAATAAAGAACAATGATGGATCCAAGTTTAGTACTATATCATTCAGTAAAACAAAACCAGAAAAAGGTACACCTGTATATAATATTAGTGCACCTATGGGTATGGAATCGAGTGTGTCGGAGGGTATTGTAGCATCTTATCGTGAAGATGGACACGGTGAAATCGTACAAACAACTGCACCGATTTCTCCTGGATCAAGCGGAAGCCCATTGCTTACGGACAAGGGCGAAGTATTTGCAATTGCAACATTTAAGCGTAGAGGAGGTGAAAATATGAACTTTGGTGTAATTATGACAGAAAACTTCCGTCAAGAGTTAGATGGAAAAGAATTTTACAAAAAAAATAGAAAATTCAATTCAGGAAAGTCTGATTTGGTTCTGCTGAATATTTTACCTGATAAAGGTGCTGATATTATGCTCAATGCGATTGAGTTCGGTCCAACAGCAACTACCCTATATTTAACTTACACTAACATGCATTTAACGAATAGTGATGGTGGCTGGATGATTTGGTGTGAGTTGAATAAGAAGGATAAGGGATTCTTTATTGAGGATAAGGATACCAAACAAAGATATTATGTTTCGTCTTCTACTCTTGAATCCGACAAAGAAAGATCAAAGACAATAGGATTAGCTGAGATTCTCCAATTTAAAGTATATTTTCCTGTAATAAAGAATAAGCCTACCAATATCGATGTAATGTGGGGAGAGGATGACCGCAGTTATCATTTTACGGACATAAATTTGGATGATTATCGCAACAATCTCAATTTTGATGAACTAGGTTATCAGCGTGCCTATGCGCTATCTTGCACTACCGATGCTGGTGACTTTGCAATGACAATATCTATGTTATCAGATATTTTGGAGGAAAACCCATCGGATGTGATATCTCTTAACATGATGGCTATTCTATCTCATGTGTTGTCTAACAATACTGATGCAATGTATTATCTAGAGGAGGCGATTAATCAAAACCCTAATGATGAATTGGCTTATCTTAATCGTTCGCAAATGTATGCCAATTCAGAGAATTACAAAGAAGCAATTAACGACCTAACTTCTGCAATCAATCTTGCACCTGGTCAACCTGACTATTATTTCCAACGTGCGTGGTACTATTACTTAATCGAGGATTATCAAAATTCATTAACAGATCTTAATACTTGCTTGGATAAATCAGAGAAAGAAGATGGCTTTGAGGATAGTGGTTACTTTTATGAATTGCGAGGCTATGTCAATTATCACTTGAATAACAAAAAAGCAGCTCGTGCCGATTGTCAAAAAGCATACAAATTGTCAAAGGATAAAAAATTAGATCAACGTCTCCAAAATTTTTGGAGTATATTATAGTCCATTATGATGAAACGATTTCCTATTTTAATCTTATTGATTATATGTCCCTATCTCCATGCCCAAGTGACGATTCGGTCTTCATTAGCATGGAGCCAATCCTTTAGTACTGGTTCGTGGACAAATAATGAAGGGCTAACATACTCATCTACTGCTTGGGGTGATACATATTACAATCCAAAGTGGCAAGATATGAGTAAGCAGACTTCTATTCAATCAAGCAGTATTTGGAGATATTACAATGTCGGTCCTTCAAATAAGCGAAATTGGACATTCACCCTCCCGATTAATAACCTAAATGCAGAAAAAAATCATTATTATTATACTAATGCAAACCCTAGTTTAAAGCAACAGTCTCACCAAATCTATTGGGGTATTTCTATCGGAATGATGATTGATGGTGTGGAGAAGAATGTTTATTTCTGGATGTCTCGTAGTGCAAGAGATTACTATTATGATGGAACACCAACATATACTAGTGAAAACTATCTCTCATGCTCTGTAGAAAAGGGTGGTTGGACAACAACGAGCCATGTTTATCCGTCTTGTTCTCAAAGTGCAACAACATCACTCTATATAGAATCTTCGACATATGGTCAGACAACTATTAAATGGGATGGATTTCAAATAACAAGTGTACCGTATTATGTGAGTAAAATCACGTATGTGAAGGTTATGGTTGGAACTCAGGCAAAAATTCAATTAGGCAAGGCTTCAGCATATAGTGGAGCTCCTATAGGCAGTACCTATGATGGTTCTGATCTTATGGAAAAAGAGCAATATAGCGCAGCAATTTCGAAACTCTATCAATCTTCTGGAGTTTATTTGGAAAAACCAGCTTTGAATTTAGCCTTTTGCTATTTGATAACTGGGCAGCCTGATAAATGTATAGAGATGGCATCTGCTCTTGTTAAATATAACGGAGAAACTATTTCGTATGCGTATTATCTCCGTGGAATGGCACGAGAGAATAAATCTAACTACTTGGATGCATTAGAAGATTATCGATTAGCAGGAAGCGTTGCAACTGACGAATATAATAGATTATACAACACTATCTATAGTTCTAATAAGTCCGTGCAGACTAACAATAGTCAACAGAAAAAACAACAGTCAACACAACAAAATACAAAACCCGCATTAACAAGATGAAAAAGATAATATTAATATTCCTATCTTGTGTTTCTGTCGCTGCTTCAGCACAACATAAGACAAAATATACGTATAATATCACTTTAGGATGGAATGACACAATTCAAACGACATTATGGATTCGTCAAAATCCATTTGAAGATTACGAAAAATCCTTGACTGCTCAATATGGTCAGTCAATTAAGTCGCAAATATCGGAGTTGCTCTCAGATGATGATGTCAAGCGTATTGTAGATAGTGAAATAGATTATTACCAAGACCGACTTTTAAGTAATTCCTTTTACAATACAACGGCAACCAAGGAAAAACAAAAAATAGATAATCGCTTAGCGAATCCGAATGTTTTACGTATGGAATTGGAAAAGGATATTGTTGAAATGGTAGGACAAAACATAAACCATCAGTATAAGAATGACTATCAATGTTTTGGTTGGAATCTATGGAAATACAATTCTCTATTTCATCTTAAAGTAAAGAATCTAGCATTCAGAAATGCGTTGTACAATAAGGCCGTGGAAGTCTTATGTAAATTAGCGGCTTATTACCCTAAGGATTATCGTACCCATCTTGTTTCTGCGTTTTCCGAGTCGCTAAAGGTGTTAGATGACATTGCGTCGGGAAAACATTCGTACACAATACAGACAGATGAAAGCAAAAACTGGAAACCATTGGTGATTTTTGTAGATGGAGTTCCTGATATAGAACTTGGTTATGGTATTACTGGTTTCCTTTTGCGTCGCGTGTATATGGATAACATACCATTGTCAGAGGTGAGAACTAAAACAATTTCTTTGATTGCAAAGTTAAAAGCCGTTGATAACTCAAAAAATGACAATATTATGAGTAAATATGTGATAAACAATGAAATTGCTTTTTGTGTGGGAGCCAGTCGAAATTTTTTTGTGTCTTTAGCATCCAACAAGGAATTCGTTCCGTTCATTAGCGAATATGAGCAGAATTATTATGGAAATACCATTTTTACACGATACAACAATGGTCAAGTATTCTATCAAATCGAAAATGGTTATACGTGGCAAACAGAATTGAAAACTATAGTTCTTGACAAGTACTTTAATGTCATATATCATGAACCGTTGTCCCTCTCTCAACCAATTCAAATAAAGACACTACAGTCACAACAAAATCCATCTCCCCAACAAAACAGCAAATCAACATTGACACGATGAAAGACCAACATGTTCTGATAGTATTGTTTGCTCTATTCTGTCCCTTCGTGAACTTTAATTTAAATAACACTAATTTCAAAGGACTTTTATTTTATGGTGTCAGAAATAGCTAATAATTTTTTAAACAAACTATTGTATCTATGAAAACTGTTATTTTTTCTTATAATCCGTATTTGGTACAGACAAGTATCATAGTAGACGGACAAACTCCCGACTGTGAGAATTTACAAGTTTCACAAGGTGTTCGCTTACAAGAATGGGTAGAGGAGCTTCCTAAGATTCTCGCCAAAGAGTATAATGACAAGATTGATTTGCGTTTTATTGGAACGAAAATTGATTTTGAGGATGTACGCGTAGCATTCAAAGAGAGTGGCATTGCATATACTTTGACATTAGAGGAAGAAAAAGAGGATGTTGATGCGGCAGAGAAAACGATTGACAGAATCTTTAAAGACATTCAAAGTGGACCAATAGCTGATCTAAAGACCAAAGGAATAAGAGATACCTTTAAGAAAGCTAAATCCTCCGAGTTCGAGGTAAATGTAGTGGCAACTATGAGTTCTGGGAAGTCAACACTTATCAATGCTTTATTGGGACGCAAACTGATGCCAGCAAAAAATGAGGCCACAACAGCTACAATTGTTAAAATCAAGGATGTAGATGGAAAGAAAGATTTCTCTGCGGTGGCCTATGATCGTAACCATAAGGTAGTTGAACACTTTGAGAAAGTAACTCTCAAGGATATGCAAAGACTTAACGATAACGAACGAATTTATTATATTGATATTGAGGGTGATATCAAGTTTGTTTCTTCTGAAGGTATGAGTCTTGTTCTTGTAGATACTCCAGGACCTAACAATTCTCGAGATTTGCATCATCAAGAAATGACTTTTAAGATGTTGGAGAATTCTGATAAGTCGCTGGTGCTTTTCGTAATGAATGGAAGACAATTAGGTATCAACGATGAAAAGATTTTCTTGGATTTTATCTGCTCTAACATGAAGAAGGGAGGAAAAAAGACCCGAGATCGCTATATATTTGCAGTTAATCAGTTGGATGCATTTAAACCTAATCCTGATGATGATGGGGAAGAATGCATCCAAAAAGCCCTTGATTCGGCAAGAGCAAGCCTAAACGAAAGGGGAATAAAAGATGCGAATATCTTCCCAGTTTCTGCTGGAGTTGCCTTGGAAAAACGTATAGACGACGAAGATGAAGAATTAATGCGTCCTTTCTATAAGAAATCGAAGAAGTATGCAGCAATGCGATTTAATGAATACAAAGAGTTTACACATTTACCGCAATCTGTACTAGAACAGATGAAATCTCATATGGAGGAATTGGATGATAAAGACAAGGTGGAGTATTATTCAGGCATCTGTAGTATAGAAGAAGCTATACGTCTATACATCAACAAATATGCTCGTACGACAAAGGTTTGTGACCTTGTTTTGTCGTTTAACAGCCAGCTAACCGAGTTGGCTACAATGGCTCGGATAGAAGATAGTATTCGCAAGGATGCAAGTTTTAAGCGTCAGTTAAATGAAGAGATTGAAAAGGCAAAGAAACTTATCTCTGATTCGAAGTTAACACAAGAGTTTACATCAAATGTATATAATACTAACTATACCGCTGAGACAGAGCGTGATATAGCATATGCTATTAGTGATGCTAAAACTCAGTTTAGAGACTTGGTTAAAGGAAAGAGTTATAAAGTGGACTTGAAACAAGCCGAAGCTCAAAGTCAAAGCATTTGTCGTCAGTATGACCAATGCGCCGCACAAATCAATGTCCGCATAAATAGCATCATTCAAAACTCCTTCAAGAAAAGCCTATCTCAAGTTATCTCACAATATGTTAGGCACTTGTCAATTTTAGGAATCACTCCTCAATCTTTGAATCTGTCTACATATTCTGGAATAACCGTTTCTGCACCGAACATGCAGAAAAAAATGGGAGATAACAAGAAAACATATGATGAAAGTTATATTGTTGATGAAGAGTATCGTGTGAAGGTAGATTCAACAAAGGGACGAAATGGATGGATAGGCACAACTACGATGGCTGGTGTGGGAGCTACTATTGGCTCTGTAATACCAGTAATTGGTACTGCTGCTGGTGCCTTCTTTGGTGGTCTTATCGGACTAATCGCAGGCCGATCTTTCGGTCATGATGAATATTATGAAACAAAATATCGTCCAAAGAAGATTGAAAAGTACGTTGACTACGTTAACATGCATGAAGTCGCAACTTCAGCATCTCATGACTTTGATATCAAAATGAATGAGTTGGAAGATCGTGCTCGTTCATATATTAACGACGAAAACGAGCGTCTTAAGAAAAGTATTAAAGAGAAAATAAACGAAGTTGATACTTTGATGCTTAAGAAGTTGAATGATTTGCAGACAATGCAGAATCGTGATAAAGAAACGGCAGAAGAAATTGCCCGTAAGACATCGGAAAAAGAATGGTTGGAGAGCATACAAAAACGTGTTAATGACCTGATTAATTTCTGATTATGCCATATTCAGAAGTTGAATTTTCTTCAGATAGAGTAAAACTAAGAAAGGGGGAAAACGAGAGGGCTGTGCTTTCATGGAATGCTCAAGGTGCGTCATCTGTGACTCTTTCGGCTCCCTCGTTGTCTCTATCTGTTAATTCAGAAGGGAACTATGTAGTTTCTCCAGAGCAAACTACGACATATAAATTAGTTGCAACATATCCTGATGGCTCAACACAAACAAAGCACATGCAGATAGAGATTCATCCGGCGGCATATTTGTCTTATGATGTTGTAGAACATATTGATGGAGATAATGTCTCTGCCGAACTGATGTGGAGCATTGAAAATGCACAAAATGTACAAATTGATGGTGTGTTGGTTCCTTCAAAAGGTTTCAAAAGCTATTTAATCAATCATCAAGTGTATGCACAAATCCAATATGATGATCCTTTCGGATCTCATAGCAAAACTATATGCATATGTCAGGAGAATAAATCGTTTTGGGTCTTATTGAAAGTCGTAAAACTTCTGCTACGTCCGTTCACCTTTATTGGATTTGTAGGGAAAAAAGAGATGCGTTGGACTATTAGATTGTGTTTTATTGGTATTGCTTCCACATTGGGTATCTTTATTGCCAATAATTCTTCAATGATAGAACAAAATGAATGGCTTCAACTGTTTAATGGGCATGACTTCTTTAGGGCACGTAATATTCTAAGCGTGTTCTTATACATTTGGATGATGCAACTAGGTAAACGCTGGAAAGACACTAATATATCACAATGGTGCGTATTGCTTTTTGTTCCATTAATTGTGTTTTTATGGATACCAATAGGTATTTTAGTAAGCACTTTTGATACAGATTACGTTTTACTATACGCCTTATGGACTGAATACTTGGGATTATTTTGGTTGACATCATTAATAGTTGCATGCATGAACTCTAAACATAAGCAAAAATATCAAAAGATAAAGGTCTGGTAATCATTTTTTGCTTAAACAATAAAGTGTAAACTCGAAGCGTTTTGAGATTACACTATTCTTTTATACTCTTTGTTATGAGTAAAAAGTATCGGATTTCGTTTTTCCTCTCTTCTTTCAACCTAGTCAAGACGCTTTTCATCAAAATATAGAAAGTAAATTAAGATGGTGGGCTTCATATGGCATAGGCAACAACAATATTGTAGATTGCACGGTAGCATGTGCCGTATATGAATAGTTGAGCGTGGAATAAATATTTTTCAACTGTAACTGAAATAACTGAAATAGTTTATTTGATTTTGATTTTTTTCAAAAACAACTTATCTTTGTAGTTGGATAGTCGTAAAGATATAATGAATATAGCTGAATCTGATTCTATTGTAGAGATTTTAGAGCATGTCTTGTTGACCGCCTCAAATTCGCCGTGCCTACCATCCAAATCCAATGAAAGGGAGAAACTTTTGCTGACATTGTATCACGTGTTACTTGGCGAAAAACAAACAACAAGTGGACTGATTCCCATCTGTATGAACGAGCAAATGGGAGCAGATATAAAGAAATTGGAAGATAGCATTCAAAGTTCTTGTCACTGTCCTTTTCTTAAGCAAGCGATGTCGTACTTTATTAGCGAATTGATTTGTAACGTAGAGCAACATGCTGGGGTAGAACAAGGCTATGGCATAGTACATTATTCCGCCAAGAGTAATAGACTGCTTGTAGGCATAGCAGACGGTGGTATTTCTATCTATGGAAGTTATGTTCGTGCACAAAAATATTTGGCGGAGGTTGGCAATAGTGATGCACAAGCACTTTATCTTGCTCAAAATGGATATTCTACAAAGAACCTACCTAATGCAGAGAATCGTGGATATGGCATTTCCTCTAATTCTCGGATGATAGTAGATGGATTAGGCGGCACATTCGCCATTTTGTCCGGTAATGCACTATATTATCATTCTGCACAAAGCAAGCGTATATTTGCCCTTCCTGAAGATTTTGTTTGGCCTGGCACCTTGGTCCTGGCAGATATTTCCGTTGAAGAAAGGAAATTTAGTTTATATGATTATATTGGTTGAAATATGAAACATTTACTTAAAATAGCAGACCAATTTGGAACAGAGTTTCGCACTCGTTCGCTTGTGGAACGATTGGGGGCTTCGCTTGTGCCGAAAGATGAATATATGTTCGATATGTCCGGCATTGAATTGATTTCTCGTTCTGCCGCTGATGAATTGTATAATATCTCTATGTCTCATCATGTAGAGATTATTCACATGACTCCTTTTGTGCAACAGATGTATGATGCAGTCAAATTAGGGCGATTTCAACCTCGCCAGCATTTGAGTAGCGATGTAGAGTTTATCCAATGCACAGACTTGCACTCCTTGAGTGCTCTCGTGCAGAAAATATAATCCTCGACTTCGTACACTCTATAGTAAGTTCCGAAGATACTAAACACCTTAAAACTACGACTATATGAAAAAATCTTTACTTGCACTATGCTTACTCACAAGCATTGCGATGAACGCACAGACATTCTCCACATTTGACTCACGTACCGATTTCCGTGATGAGTCAATCTATTTTGTAATGACCACCCGTTTCTTTGACGGCGATAAGACAAACAACGTACACTGCTGGGACGGACACAATGAGGGCGACCCTGAGTGGCGTGGTGATTTCAAAGGTCTTATTGAGAAGATGGACTACATTAAGGCGTTGGGATTCACTGCCATTTGGGTAACACCTATTGTAGAGAACGCCAGCGGTCTTGACTATCACGGCTATCACGCATCTGACTTCTCAAAAGTTGACCACCGCTATGAATCTCAAGGCGTTGGTTTTAAGGAGGTTGTAGATGCCGCACACGCACGTGGTATGAAAATTATTCTTGACATTGTAATCAACCACACAGGTAACTTTGGCGAGGCTAACCTATGCCCTATGTTCAAGCGTGACTGGACAAAAGACCAGTCAAGTGCAGAGGAGTGTATGGTACGCATACCACAGAGTGAAGGCGGTGTGCTTCCTAACAATTATGAGTCTTTGCAACCAGGCGAGCAATATGCCGCACGTCTTTCAAAGATGAAGAACTCAAACGATGAGAAGGGACAGAAAAAGAACTATGACTCCCATAACTATTGGCATCACTTCGCCAATTTCAACTGGGACGACCCTACACGTTGGTTCGCTCAGATTGCAGGAGACTGCGTTGACCTTAACACAGAGAATCCTGCCGTGTCACAATACCTTGTAAACTGCTACAACCAATTTATTCAAATGGGTGTTGACGGTTTCCGCATTGATACATCGGGGCACATAGCCCGTCTTGCTTTCAACAAGAACTTTATTCCACAGTTCACACAACTTGGTGCTAATGCCTTTAACAAGCGTGGTGCCGCCGCAAGCAAATTCTTTATGTTTGGTGAGGTTTGCGCCCGCTATAACAGTGACATCTGCTATCGTCAGCACGATAACCTCTCACCTTTCTACTACACTTGGGCTGAGAGCAAGAACTATGCGTGGGATTCAGACCCATCTTCTTGGGATAAAATAGTGGCTATGGAGGGTGATGAATGCAAGACCCATACAAACCATAAATCAGCGTGGGCTCAGGGTGATGATGACTTTGGCTATTTCAAAGGTCCTCAATCACAGAACGCTCTTCTTAACGGCAACACATATCACACACCAGACTACTCTAAGGCAAGCGGACTTAATGTAATTGACTTCCCTATGCACTGGACTTTCAAGTCTGCTGAAGGAGCGTTTAATATGGGTCGTCCAGACCAGGATAAGTACTACAATGATGCCACATTCAATGTTGTATATGTTGACTCCCACGACTACGGACCAGATGAGGACACCCGTTTTGACGGCACTGAGGATACCTGGGCTGAGAATATGGATTTAATGTTTACATATCGTGGCATACCTTGTATATACTATGGCTCTGAAGTTCAGTTCCAAAAAGGCAAGATTTGTGACAAAGGCGCTCTTGAACCGCTTATCAATACAGGTAGAGCCTACTTTGGCGGCTATATGAAGGGTGATGTAACCGCCTCAAACTTTGGTGAGTACACCGCACAGGCTGGAACAAACGCAGAGGCATCTCTGTCACAACACCTGTCACAACACCTTATGCGTCTGAACAAGATTCGTCAGGCAATACCTGCCCTGCGTAAAGGACAATACTCTGTAACAGGTTGTAACAGAAACGGTGCAGTTGCCGCATTCAAACGCCGCTATACAGACAGTAATGTGGATTCATACGTACTTGTTGCAATATCTGGTAACGCAAACTTCACAGGCATTGAGAACGGAACATATAAAGATGCCATTACAGGCGATACAAAAACAGTATCTAACGGACAACTCTCCGTATCTTGTAACGGAAAGGGCAATATGCGTGTCTATGTACTCTCTACCGCCAAGACTCCTGCCCCTGGCAAGATTGGCAATGACACCTATTATCTATATAGTTCATCAAGAGGTGGCGTTACACCTAAGAAGTGGGACGGCACAGAGATGGAACTTGAAGATGACCCGACCCCTCCGGGACCTGTAACAGAGCCTTGTCTTACCACTGCCGACGAGATGGCGGTCTTCTTCACCAAACCTGATGATTGGGGTAAGACCATAAAAGTTCATATCTGGGGCGGTACAAAGGGAACAAGTTGGCCCGGGCTTTCAGCAACAAGCCTTGGTAATGGCGTTTACAAATTCACTGTTCCGGCGGAATATGGCACACCTAAACAGATTATATGGAACAGCAATGGCAGTCCGCAAACTCAGGACCTTGATTTCAAGAACCACTATATGTACAATAAAGATGGTGCTACAAGTACCGTAATTACAAAAATATGCCCTCTTGTTGATGCGGAAGATGTTTATGAGGATACTGAGCAGGAATCTGTAAATGAGACTCCCGCAGACAACTTGTATCACGACTTGCTTGGTCGTACATACGAATACCCTGTACATCCGGGTATATATATGCATAAAGGTTCAAAGTACCTGCATTTTGACTGGTAAACAGCCCCCTTTTTAATTTTATATGAATAAAAAATGCGGCTTGTCCCACAATATGAGACAAGCTGTATTTATCTTTGTATGTGTTAATAAATTGCATTGTACAAAAGTGCAACTTATTGAAATAATTTTTTTATCTTTGTAAGTACACGCAATAAAAAATATGGATAGGTCATTTTACTATAATTCTATTAAATCTTTTTGCGAAGAAGATAAAGACAAATTCATTGGAAAAATGAACAATGCGCAGCAATCACTTTTTAGCAGCGTAGATCATTCTCAAAACAGCACTTGGAACTATGAATTTGATTATTTAAAAAAAGAGCTTCAATCCATAGATGGACAAATAATATTTGAATTTTCAATCCCGCGATTAGGCAAACGAATTGATACCGTTTTGCTAATTAAGGGAGTTATTTTTGTAATAGAATTTAAAGTAGGCGCTGATGCTTTTCTTCGTGGAGACATCGAGCAGGTTTGGGATTACGCACTTGACTTAAAAAACTTTCATGAAGGCAGTCATAATGCTACAATTATCCCCATATTAATAGCAACAAACGCATCTGAAGCATCTAGTAAAACTACTATTTCTCAATATAATGATTCTGTATTAGAACCATTGTGTATCAACGGGAATGGATTAAAAAGCATCATTTCTACATGCATAAATCAGTTTCAACAAAACAATATTTCATTATCCAATTGGGCAATCAGCCGCTACTCACCAACACCCACAATTATTCAAGCAGCCAGTTCTCTATATTTAAAACATTCTGTAGAGGACATTACCCGCTCTGAAGCTTCTGGGAAAGAACTTAACAACACTACGAACTATATATTAAATATCATTAAAAAATCAAAAGAAAGAAAAGAAAAATCAATTTGCTTTGTAACAGGCGTACCTGGAGCTGGGAAAACACTAGTAGGTTTAAATGTTGCAATTAAGCAATTTGAATCAGAAGATGAAAACGGCAACAAAAATTTAGCCGTCTACCTCTCTGGTAATGGACCTTTGGTTGATGTTTTAACAGAAGCATTAGCCAGAGATAAACAAAGGCAAGAACAGAACAATAATCACAAATGTAAAATCACAGATGCACGAAGAGAAGTTAAAACATTTATTCAAATTGTCCACCATTACAGAAATAATACACTAAACAAAATAAAACTACCAATTAAAAATGATACTTTAGAAATTGACCCTACTAAAAATATAAAGAATAGCCACGATGATTATTCTGAAGTTGAGCACGTAGCCATTTTTGATGAAGCTCAACGTGCATGGAGAAAAGATAATTTAGCCAACTGGCTAAAACAAAAGAAAGGAATAGATGATTTTCCCTTGTCAGAACCAGAATTTCTCATATGGTCACTAGATTTAAAACCAGATTGGGCGTGCATTGTATGTTTAGTTGGAGGTGGACAAGAAATTAACACAGGAGAAGCTGGTATAAAAGAGTGGATAAATGCTATCAATAAATCTTTTCCTAACTGGAAAATTTATATTTCAGACAAACTTACTGACAAAGAATATGCAGAAGGAAATATCAACACATTACTTTCCGAATCAAAGCATTATGAGACAGTAAGTTCATTACACTTAGGCGTCTCTATGAGATCTTTCAGAGCTGAAAAGCTATCACTATTTGTACACCATTTATTGGACTTAAAAGTTCAAGATGCTAAATTAACATTTGACGAAATAAAGACAAAATATCCAATTGTAATTACCAGAGATATAAAAAAAGCTAAGAATTGGCTAACATCGCAAGCGAGAGGTTCTGAACGATATGGAATCGTAGTATCATCTCAAGCATATAGATTAAGACCATTAGCATTAGATGTCAGATGTAAACCAGATACTGTGCATTGGTTTTTAGATGATATAGATGATATAAGAAGTTCTCTATTCCTTGAAGATTTTGCTACAGAATTTGATATACAAGGATTGGAATTAGATTGGTCATGTTTAGTGTGGGATGCTGATTTTAGAAAAACTGATAATCATTGGGATAATTTTTCGTTCACAGGAAGCAGATGGCATAACATTGCAAAACCCGAGCGTAAAATGTACCAGAAAAACGCATATAGGGTTCTATTAACTAGAGCAAGACAGGGAATGGTAATATGCGTTCCAGAGGGAGATGAGAATGATTCCACAAGGAGACCTGAGTTTTACAATGGCACATATAATTACCTTAAAAGCATTGGTATTCCAGAATTATTATGAAAACAATTGACGTCGTAGCAGCGGTAATAAAAAGCAATAATAAAATATTAGCCACAGAACGAGGTTATGGAGATTTTAAGGGACAATGGGAATTCCCTGGCGGAAAAATCAAAGAAGGAGAAACACACGAAAAGGCATTAATACGTGAAATCAAAGAAGAGTTAAACGCAAATATTGTTGTTGATAAATTTTTAAAAAGAATTGAATGGGATTATCCCAACTTTCATTTGACAATGCACTGCTATATGTGTTCCCTTGTATCTAAAAAATATGAACTATTAGAACATTTGGATGCAAAATGGTTATCAAAAGATGACTTATATTCTGTTAATTGGCTACCTGCAGATCTTGTATTATTACCATCTATTATAGATCAATAGTTCGTTAAAAATAAAAAATTAAGCGGCGTTTCTGACGCCATAGAATAAAAGCTCTTTGAAAATAGTGTTATTTAATTTAATGTTCGGTGATTTCCCGAACATTGAAATAAATCTTTCCAGCATTGCAGCGTTG
>JAZLIE010000153.1:0-1283 GCA_045617165.1 Candidatus Enterocola sp.
GTTGTTTGTGTCGCCCACCTTGCTGTCAAGCATCTCCTCTCGCTCAAGTCTCTTTTCAACCCCCTCCCACGCCTTCGGCTGACGGTAGTATATTACGTTTATCTTGCCCGTGGGGTTAGGGGTCTGCACCACCTCCCAACCCAAAGCCGTCCTTGTGCAGTCAAAAAGCAGGGTAGGGGTCTCTATGTCCCAATGTCTCTGTACAGTGTTTCCGCTTCGTGTGGCGTAGCCGTAGGCGAATGCCGTCAGAGTGCCGTAGCGGTCAAACAGCGTGCGTATCTCGTAGCCTGTGGAGCGTGCGAGTACAACACACTTGGAGCGTGCCACTCCATCTTCTTTATACAGGTGGTACAGTTTGGCACTCTCTGTCTCTGCACCAGCAATTCTTTTCGCTGTGCGTATGGTGGAGTTGAAATGATGGTCTTTGAGATATTTGACAAACAACTGATATGCCTCATCATCGCCGTCTATTTTCTTCCACTCAATAGGTCTGCCAAGCAGAAAGAACAACTCAACCTCGTTTATATAGCGCTGTCTTGCTCTGGCGAGTTTCTCTGTTTTGTAAATATCTTTCTTCTTTGACACCTTGTCGGGTCGGGACATTATCCTGTGGAGTTGCGGGTTATACTCCTTTATGGCATTATCTACATCCATAGTGTTGTCCTGCATAAGACCAACAGCCTTGTCTATATCACCCTCTCTTAAAAGAGTGTAGAAATCCCTCTCAACCCCAAGTGCGTTAAGAGTGAGGTTGCGGAAAAGGTTTGTCAGATTTGTTACGAAATTGCTCTGCATAGTTATGTTTAATATAAGCCTAATTGCTCCTTTGTCATATTCTTTGGTTTTACTATCTTGCCCATTATTCTACCAAGCGTGTAATAACGTGCTCCGTCAAGCAGGTGGTTATATGCGTCTATGGGTTCGTTTATATAATTTCCGTCTTTGTCCTTATCCCATACGTACTTGCGTTTCTCCACTTGTAGATTATAACTGTCTCTTGTTACAAACACGTTGTCAAACGCCTTTATCCTATCTATTCCCGCCTTGATTGAACCTGCGAACTTCTGTGCCGGGTATATTATTATACCTCCTAACGCAATCTCATCAATAAGCCTTGGGTCGGCACTGTCAGCATACACTACACACTTCTCTTTTTTCAACTCTCTTATTAGGTCGCTTGATAGCATTCCTTTTTGATAAAATATCTCTTTGAGATACAAGTCATTGTTCAGTATTCCGCATTTGACGCAGGCTGATACATCATTCGTATAACCAAAATCAAG
>JAZLIE010000154.1:0-1091 GCA_045617165.1 Candidatus Enterocola sp.
CCACTCTTGACGCCATACGCTGCGTGCCTGCGTAGTAGTGCTTGGAGTAGCGTCCGCCTTGTGTCTCCACAAAGTAGGGTGAGAAGTAGGCGGAGTAGCCATCTGCGTTTTCTATGACGGACTGAGACTCCCCGGCGTCAATTCCCACGTTTGTCTTGTTCCCGTAGCGTTTGAGTGTGCGTTCACCGCTATAGTCATAATAGTAGTTGTGCAACTTTGCTCCATCATCTATCAGACGCAGGCGGTTCTCGCAGTCCCAAACAAGGCTCCTGTGTAATCCCTCTCCTGAGATCTCCGTAGGGTTGCCCGATGCGTCGTACGTGTAATCAATTTCACCAATCTTGGTGGGGGCGGTGCGTCCGCTATCGTCATCCCAGCCGTAAAGGTAAGCATTCTTTTCATCAATGTTCACATTTTTGCCGTGTAATTCATCATATTTCTGAATCTTTTTACTTACCTTGTCAAAACCGCTCATTATGTTGTATGTGTAGGAGACGTCATAACTACAGTTCTTGCCGCCGTTAAACACGCCGGAACCTTTGCCTGTGGCTTTAGTGAGGCGGTTGAACTCATCATACTCATAATTCTGCTCATAGTTGTTTTGCGAGCCGTATATCTGGGTTATGTTGTCCGCCTTGTCGTATGAGTAGGTGTTGGATGACAGAACCGTCTCGCCGGATGCAAGGGTGGATGTCTGCAGACGGTCCAGTTCATCGTATGAGAACGTCTCAACGGTGCCGTCTCCCATTTTGCGCATTGCGGTCTGCCCTCCGGTGGCGTAGGCTATATTTGAAATATAGAATTCACCGTCGCTTTCTCCGCTCTCACCATTTTTAACGCTTTTAACACTTTTCAACTCACCGGTTCCGGAGTGATAGCCGTACTTTACAACCTCACCGTCGGGGTAGGTCATAGAGAGGATTCTGCCCCAGCTGTCATACTCTGACTCAGACACAAATGCGTGCGTCTGTAAATGTTCCGGGTCTGGGTTCACAATAATGCGGCGAACCGTCCTGACCACCTCTCCCATGCTGCCGTAGGTGAGAGCGGTGGCTCCTGAGCCGTCCTTGACGTAAATGAGCCTGCCTCGG
>JAZLIE010000155.1:0-16473 GCA_045617165.1 Candidatus Enterocola sp.
CCCTTTGAAGCCATTCCTGACCACATTGCTGGACCCACAAAAAAAGCATTTTTTTTACCATATTAATAATAATGTGTCCAAAGTTACTGCTATTCAGTATTTTACAAGGATTTTATCCTACTTTTTGATAATTAACCCAAAAGTATGAAAAACAAACTTATAACAATCTTCTCCATTGCCATAGCAATAATGGGTGTAGTGCATATTATTGCAACCTTTACTCCTTTGATAAACAATGGCTTGGATGTGTTACCTGTAGCCAAACAGAATGCCCTGATTTATATGAGCCTAATGTGCGGTATGCTGCTGATTGTATTAGGTGGTTATGTGTTGTGGGCTGAAAACAAAATTGCAGAATTTCCCAACCTAAAATCAACCATACAAGTGGCATCTATGCTACTTCTTATAGACGGCATTTTGGCAGTGACACTTATGTTCCAGAATCCATTTGCATGGGCTCTTGGACTCTTATGTGCGGTTGAGTTCCTGCTGACGGTAAAATAAAGTAGATTTTTAGGTATCGTTCTCTTTTTATCTCCGTTATCTGCATTAAATTTATGTCAATATTGACATTTTTATAATGCAAAGATAGCAAATACGCTGCAGACATTTAAGAGGCCTGCAAAGGATGTTACTCAAGGTGTTACTCAAGGTGTTACTCAAGGCGATACTCTCGATAAAAAATAGAGAAAGCAATTGTTAAAACGCATACCCAACAGCAAGTTTTAACTGATGATTATGGATTGAACCGCCAGTGTTTTTAATGCGTAATAGATTGGTTAGTCCAAAATCGGCACCAACTCGTAGGCTTAGTCCTTTCCAGTTGGCTCCAAATCCAAAACCCAAACCTAAATCAAAACACGAAATCATTGGGTCTATATGAGTTTTTGTTTTTCCACCATATATATCGGTAGATGTGATATTTCCTGAAATATGATGAATGGTTTCTGATTCTTTTGTGTTTATGATAAACGCTTTGTCTGTCCAATCAAGGTGAAAATTGAGTGTCGGCCCGGCGTAAAATATCAGTCCCCAATTATTTTTGAATTTTAAATTATAATCAACTCGTAATGGAATCTCAAGATTGTGCATTTCAGAATATCCTTTTGCCATTAAAGAGTAATCTAAAATTGTTAATGTACGGACATATTGATAATATAATCCGATGCCTATTCCGAGATCATTAACTTGTTCTAAAGAGTAGTTAAATGTAGGACCTATATGAAGTCCATCAAGATCAACCGTATTTTTTGTGACTCCATTTGAACTGACTAACCAATTGTGGTCATAGCCAACAGATACACCCCAGTGAGATTGAGCTGATGCAATCAATGATGTAATGAATAAAAAGACGATTAGTGTGATTTTTTTCATACAGATAGAGATAGATTTTATTTGCTCTACAAAGATACGATTAAGAGTGCGAAAAACAAAATTATATGATATGTATTGCAATTGGTTATAAACAAAAAGTGCAACTGTTTTAGTTGCACTTTTTTATGAATGAGGTTCGGCGTTATTTGACCTTCAGCCCAATAACTTATTTCACCTCCTCAAAGTCTGCGTCTTGGACGTTGTCTCCGTTAGAGCCGCCGTTTGAGGCACTGCCGTCTGCTGTGCCACCTTGAGCACCACCTTGGAACGGATTGCCTTGAGCACCTGCTCCGCCTTGAGCGTTAGCGGCGTTGTACATATCCTGTGATGCTGCGTGAAGTGCGTCTTCCATCTTCTTTATGGCTGTGTTGATAGCGTCAATGTTCTGGTTCTTGTGAGCCTCTTTCAGTTCTGAGAGAGCGGACTCAATAGGAGCCTTTTTGTCAGCAGGTATCTTGTCACCAAGTTCCTTCAACTGTTTTTCAGTCTGGAATATCATAGCATCTGCCTTGTTGATGGTGTCTGCCTTCTCCTTCTCACGCTTGTCAGCCTCTGCATTGGCTTCAGCCTCTGCCTTCATACGCTTGATTTCATCCTCGCTAAGACCTGAAGAAGCCTCGATTCTTATTTTCTGCTCCTTGCCTGTAGCCTTATCCTTTGCTGATACATTCAAGATACCGTTTGCGTCAATATCAAATGTAACCTCAATTTGAGGTACTCCACGTGGAGCGGCTGGTATTCCGTCAAGATTGAACATACCTATCTGTTTGTTGTCTCTTGCCATTGGACGCTCACCTTGTAGTACATTGATTTGTACAGATGGCTGATTGTCAGATGCTGTAGAGAACACCTCAGATTTCTTAGTAGGTATGGTTGTGTTGGCGTCAATAAGTTTTGTCATAACGCCACCCATTGTCTCAATACCAAGTGACAGAGGAGTTACATCAAGCAGAAGCACATCCTTTACATCGCCTGTAAGAACACCACCTTGAATAGCGGCTCCTACTGCTACAACCTCATCGGGGTTAACACCCTTTGAAGGCTCCTTGCCAAAAATCTCCTTAACCTTAGCCTGAATAGCAGGGATACGAGATGAACCACCTACAAGAATAACCTCATCAATGTCAGAGTTGCTGAGACCGGCGTCGCTCATAGCCTTGCGGCAAGGCTCAACTGTGGCTTGGATAAGAGCGTCAGAGAGTTGCTCAAATTTAGCACGGCTAAGTGTCTTTACAAGGTGCTTTGGCACACCGTTAACAGGCATAATGTAAGGCAGGTTGATTTCAGTTGATGTAGAACTTGAAAGCTCTATCTTAGCCTTCTCGGCAGCCTCTTTCAAACGTTGCAATGCCATTGGGTCCTTTCTAAGGTCAATACCCTCATCGTTTATAAATTCCTGTGCCAACCAGTCAATAATAACTTGGTCAAAGTCATCACCACCAAGGTGGGTATCGCCGTTTGTTGATTTAACTTCAAACACACCGTCACCTAATTCAAGGATAGATATATCAAATGTACCGCCACCAAGGTCAAATACAGCAATCTTCAAATCTTTGTTTGTCTTGTCAAGACCGTATGCAAGGGCAGCCGCTGTAGGCTCATTTACAATACGTTTGACTGTAAGACCTGCAATTTCGCCAGCCTCTTTTGTTGCCTGACGCTGAGCGTCTGAGAAGTAGGCGGGAACTGTAATTACAGCCTCTTTAACCTCCTGTCCAAGATAATCTTCGGCAGTTTTCTTCATTTTTTGAAGAATCATAGCGGAAATTTCTTGTGGAGTATATAGACGACCGTCAATGTTCACACGCGGGGTGTTGTTGTCGCCACGGTCAACCTGATAAGGAACACGGTTAATCTCTTTCTGGGTCTGCTCAAAAGTCTCACCCATAAAACGCTTGATAGAGAAAATAGTCTTTTTAGGGTTTGTGATAGCCTGACGTTTTGCAGGGTCACCAACTTTACGTTCACCACCATCAATGAAAGCAACAATAGAAGGAGTTGTGCGCTTACCTTCACTGTTAGCAATAACTACAGGGTCATTACCCTCCATAACTGATACACAAGAGTTTGTTGTGCCTAAGTCAATACCAATAATTTTACTCATAACTTTATAAATGTTTTAATTGTTTTACTTTTTTTGTCTTCCCCCGATGTCTAATCATTAGGTTCACCGCAATTCAGTCAATAATTGTGCCAAAACTCAGTTGACAAAGAATACTGACAATTTGGCAAAAAACACTACCTTTGTAGTTGAAATTCTAACTTTTCTTTTTTAACTATTAACTTTTCACTATGAATACTATGTTGCTAAGCATATTATTCCTAACCTTCCTCCCTGACGGTAACTGCGCTAGTCTGAGTGCTGACAGTTCGGCTGTGGAGATAGGAGACTGCAAAGGTGTCAAGACAGAGACCTTGGTCAAATTCAGTGAGATGCGCTCCTGCAAACTATCAAAAGTGTCAGACTTCATATTCTCACCAGACTATACCAGAATACTGCTCAAACCAGCCGCCTCTGATACGGCAAAGAGTCCGTACTATATATATAAGATAGATAGTAACCGCTGTGACCGCCTGAGTGACAATTTCTCACAGTCTTGCCCTCTCTTCAGCCCCGATGGTAAAAAAATTGCATACGTGCGTGACAATAACGTCATTATCAAGCGTTTGGAATACAATACAGACATCGTGGTGACAAATGACGACTCCGCCACAACATTTAATGGTGTGCGTGACCGCAATTTCCGTGAGGCGTTTGGCATAGAGAGTACAATGTTATGGACGCACAACTCAGATTACCTGCTTTTTAGCAAAGGAAATCAACTGTTTATGTACAGCATACAATACAAGTGGACAAAACCTGTTGTAATGCCAGACCCCGATGCCGCATACATTACTGCCGTTAAACTTACGCAAGACCCGGAACAGATAGCGGTAATGTACCTTAACAAGGCTCAGAATGTATTGAGACTCGCAAAAGTCAACATTAACACTTTCATTGCAAAAAATGTATATGAATACAAGGAGGACAAGTTTATTCCTCCGTTTGCAGCCAAGTTTGTTGAGTTTTTAGATGGGACAAACAATTTTGTTGTCGCAAGATGTGAAGATGACAGAAAGCAACTCTATCTATATGATCCTAACGGCAATAAGTTAAAGCAACTCACAAACGGTGAGATAGGTGTTACCAGTGCTTACGGCTATGACGCCGCATCAAAAAGATTATATTATCAGACAAGTGATGGTATTAACCGTTATGTTTGCTCTGTCTCTGCCGATGGCTCCAAACCTCAGACCATTACTCCGGATACAGTGTCATCTTTGGCAAGATTCAGTGCGGACTATAAATATTTTGAGTGCACCGCAAAAACTCTTAACTCACCCACGCAAATATCTCTATTTGATGTTAAAGGCAATAAAATCAGAGATTTGATTACGCTTGATGACGCACCTGAATACCAAAAGGAGTTACGTCAGACAGGTAATCTGAACTATTACATTGTGAGCCCAAAGAATGAGAGGAATGGTAAGTATATAATGTATGTGTCTGATTTTGAGAGTAATAGAGATGATGCTTTTGAAACAGCGATGTGTGATAACGGCTACTCAGTAGTGGTGGTGAAGACAAGAGGGACAGAGGGGCAGGGAAGAAATTTTGCACAGGGTAACTATCTGAATATTTTTAAGGCTCCCGCCGCTGACTACATAACGGTGGCGAATGACATTATAAGCAGAGGTGAGTCGTCTGAGTTCATAATAGTAGGGGAGAGACTGAACGCAGGAGTGGCGTTGTCCGCCATATTGGCAGAGGGAAACCCGTTCAACGCGGCGGTCGTAGTATCGCCTATGACAGATATTAGAGACTATAATCCTATTGTTACTCAGCGTATTATGAAAACAGAAGGGGCTACGGCGGCTTACGCTGAAAATAGTGCTGTTGATAATATTTCCAAATTAAATAAAAAAGTTTTAATTTTACACTCTGAAAAGGATACTGAGATTCCGCTGGAACAAACAAAGAAACTTAGTGAGAAGTTGGTTGACAGTGGCATTCAGTTTGAATCACAGATTTTTTTTAACAAAGATGAGGCCTTTACCAGAGGCATTGCAAACAAATATTTGATTAATAAAATTTTAAACTTCATAAAATGAAACCTACTCTTTATGTGATGGCTGCGGGAATGGGCAGCCGCTACGGAGGTCTGAAGCAAATGGACGGGCTTGGTCCAAACGGAGAGACCATAATTGACTACTCAATATATGATGCCATACGTGCTGGTTTTGGCAAGGTTGTGTTTGTAATACGCCGTGATTTTGCTGATGATTTCAAAAAGATTGTCATATCAAAATTTGAGAAGCAGATACCAGTGGAGATTGTATATCAAGACCTTGACAAACTCCCCGATGGCTTTACAGTAAATCCTGAGCGTGTGAAACCTTGGGGTACCAACCACGCCGTTCTTATGGGTAAGGATATAGTCAAGGAGCCGTTCGCCGTCATAAACGGAGATGATTTCTATGGAAAGGAGTCATTCCAAGTGCTTGCTGATGAACTTGTCAAGATGGACGGAAAGAGGGGTCAGTACTGTATGGTAGGCTTCCCTGTGAAGAACACTCTTTCAGAGAGCGGAACCGTTTCACGCGGAGTTTGTCAGAAGGATGCATCGGGGTATCTTACATCAATAGTTGAACACACAAAGATAGAGGAACAGGGCGGTGTCATTGTAAATCACAACGATGACGGAACAGACACAATGGTGGCGCCTGAGACACCTGTCTCAATGAATATGTGGGGATTCACGCCAGACTATTTTGAATATTCTGAGGAGTTCTTCAAGGAGTTCCTTAAAACCAATGAGAAGAGTCTGAAGGCGGAGTTCTACATACCTACTATGGTTGACCATCTAATTAACAACGGGAATGCCAAGGTTAAGGTTCTAAGCACATCAAGCAAATGGTTCGGAGTCACATACGCGGCAGACAAACCTAATGTTCTTCTCCAAATCAACGCATTGATTGCCAAAGGCATATATCCTAATAAACTGTGGAAATAATTTTCAACTTTGTTAAAACAAGTTTTAACCATGTTACTTCGTCACTCGGCATAACTTAAGTAAACTTAGTTCTGCTCTCGTTCCTAGTAACAGTCAAATTTCAATTAAATGTTGCCTTACTATTATTGGCTTATAGCCACAGCGTTTTTAGTGATATTGGAACTTGTGACAGCAGGTTTCGGAGTTATATGTTTTGCTATAGGCACACTTATAGCCGCTATTCTCGCCTATTTTGAACTTGGTCTGGAGTTCCAGATCTCAGCGTTCATCGTGGGCTCAATACTCGCCCTTGTCTTTATCCGTCCGTTTGCTCTTAAGTGGCTCAACAGGCATAGTAATGAGCAGGTGGCTACCAACGCCGATGCCATAATAGGGCGTAAGGCCATTGTGTCAGAGACAATTGATGCCGTCAAGGGCACAGGTTATGTTAAGATTGACGGAGACCAATGGAAAGCAGTCTCAGCAGACGGCTCTGTCATAGAAGCCGGCGGTGAGGTTACGGTAATTTCAAGAGAAAGCATAGTATTAACGGTGAATCGGTGAATCGTAGAATCGGTGAACTGAAAGATTCGATTAACCGATTAACCAATTAAACAATATAATTATGTCAGCAGGAACAATTGTTTTAATAATCATCTGCATTTTGGTGATTATTTATGTGTTAAAAGGTGTTAAGATTGTATCTCAGTCAGAGACAATGATAATTGAGCGTTTAGGTCGCTATCATCGCACACTTAATGCGGGTATTAACGTAATACTTCCTATTGTTGAGCGTGGTAAGGAGACTGTTACAAGAATGAATAACGGGGCACTCCGTATGAGTAATAAGATTGACTTGCGTGAGCAGGTGTATGACTTTGACAAACAGAGCGTTATTACAAAAGATAACGTTATGACAGAGATAAACGCACTTCTCTATTTCCAGATAGTGGACCCCGTGAAGTCAGTTTATGAGATTAAGAACCTGCCTATGGCTATTGAGAAACTCACGCAGACAACACTGCGTAACGTTGTGGGAGAGTTGGAACTTGATGAGACACTTACTTCAAGAGACACCATTAACTCAAAGTTACGCTCAGTGCTTGATGAGGCTACAAACAAGTGGGGTGTAAAGGTTAATCGTGTTGAATTACAGGATATTACACCACCGCAAAGCATACGCATTGCAATGGAGAAACAGATGCAGGCAGAGCGTGACCGCCGTGCTGAGATTCTTAAGGCTGAAGGTGAGAAGCAGTCAGCAATATTAAAATCTGAGGGTGAGAAATCAGCGGAGATTAATGCCGCTGAGGCTGAGAAGCAGGCTCGCATTCTAAAGGCTGAAGGTCAGGCAAAGGCTCAGGTTCTTCAGGCTGAGGCAGAGGCGGCAGCCATCAAGCAAGTGGCTGATTCGGTAGCGGCAATAAAAGGTGCCGACCCAGTCAACTATCTGCTTGCCATCAAATATATTGATGGACTCAAGGAGATGGCATCGGGGAAAGACAATAAAACAGTGTATATCCCGTATGAGGCAACAGGCGTACTCGGCTCTCTTGGCAGTCTTAAAGAGATGTTTGCAAAATAGGAGATGCGTCTGAGAGACGTAATAAATATAGTGCTTGTTATTTCCTGTATGGTCTTTGCTATGCAGGAAATTTTTGCTGTTGAGTGTGAGTCAGAGATTGATTTCAAAATTGAGGTAACTCCCACTGTACGTGAGTCTTACACAGATAAGATTTGCTACGGCAATGACTATTCAGGATACGGCTTTTTCATAGAGAAGCCTGAGAATGATACAGTATGTTACCGTGAGGAGGATTGCAACCACTATACACTTAACCTGAAGGTGTGCCGTCCGCAGGAGGAGAACCTCTTTGAGTCAATATGTGAGGGCTCAACCTATACAAAACACGGCTTCAATGTCTCCGAGGGTGGAGTGTACACACAGAATCATCAAACAAAGTGCGGTTGTGACAGTACACTCATCCTTCATCTTGATGTCATATCAACAGCCACTGTCACGCTGTTTGATGAGTGCTGTACAAATGTTCTATACAATGGCAGAGGGTATGAGAACATAGAGGTTAAAAAAGACACGGTTCTTGAATCAAAAATAATAAAGAAAGGTTGTGAGGCCAAGTCACAACTATTCATAACCGCTTATGAGCCAGCCTACACCCAACTGCAGGACACGGTGGAGAAAGGCACTCACTATCAAAAGTATAACTTTGATATAATTGCCGTTGATGAGCATACTACCGCTACTCAGACACTTCAAACTATTCACGGCTGTGACAGTATTGTGAATCTTGAACTCTATGTTTACCACGATTATCTGTTTGAACAGAGTGATTTCATTTGTCCCGGAGATTCAGTTCTTTGGCAGAAAGAGTATGTGAAGACAGCGGGCGACCACTATAAGAGGTACAAGAGCATATATGATATGGATAGCGTCTATGTTCTGCATCTTAAGTTCAATCCCGTATATAATATATCAGACTCAATTTATATAAACAACGGAGACTCATACACGTGGCACGGACGCACAATTACTGATGCCGGACTCTATACAGACACCTTGAAAACGGTGAACGGCTGTGACAGCATCTGTCATTTGAAGGTGAAACTTACATTTGAACTTGAATTCCCCGCCTATTTCTCTCCAAACGGAGACGGACTCAATGATACTTGGGTTATTAAAAACCTTGACGGCTACCCCGATTCTGAGGTTGAGATTTATGACCGCTATGGAAAGCGTCTTATTTCATATACATATAGCACCAATCCTAATGGCTGGAACGGCATATACAACGGGCATCCGTTGCCGCACGATGATTATTGGTACATTGTACGCCGTAGGGATCGTAATAGAGTTTATTCGGGACACTTTACTCTGAAACGATAATTAATAGTGAGAAGAGTATTATACATAATAGGAATGTTGTTGGTGTCAGTGGTGGCAATTGCTGACTGCGGTACCGCAATAAGTGTGTCTGTAGGCAAGGAGTGCTCATTCAAGCAATACACATTGACCACAGGTGCCGGTCAATTCACAAAAACAGACTGTGGTTGGACATCTAAGAAATACAAGGAGGTTTGGCTCAAGGCTGTGATGCCAAAGAGCGGACGCCTTGCCATAGCCACAGAGGGCAGTTACCTTAATGGTTTTATTGCTGTTTATACAGGAGATTGTTCATCACTGTGCAATGTTGTCTGCTCAAATAACGGACGTGTGCCTGAGGTTCTTGACATAAACACCATAAAGCCAGATGAGACTGTTTATGTGAGGGTGGCAATGAAGTCTGATTCAAAAGTAGGAGTCTGCTTGTATGAACTTGAGAATATAGAGAAGCCGGAATGCAAGTCATCTGAGGTTGTTGCCGCTAATCTTTGTCGGGATGCCACTCTTATTAAATCTCCGAGTGGTTATTGTGGTAATACAAGTTCTTCATACTCGGCAGAAAAGCCCGGAAATCTTCAGAATGAGTTCTGTGGTTCCATTGAGAATAACTCATGGCTTCAATTTGTGGCATCGGAGGAGACGGCAAGTCTTAACATATTCACATATAACTGCCAAAGTGGTATAGGCATACAGATGCGAATATATGAGACAGAAGATTGCAATATATTTATTCCATACTCAAATTGTTGGAATCCAGCCATAGAGACAAACGGGGTTGTAACGGCAACCGGTCTTACGCCTGGCAAGCGTTACTATCTTATGATAGACGGTTATGCCGGAGATGTGTGTGACTATACAATTTCAGCAGGAGAGGGTGTTGAGACGGCTGAGGTTATGTATGAGCGTAGTTTCTGCAAAGGCACTGTCTATAAAGATGAATATTTCCCCGAAGGACTGACAGAGCCTGGTGTTCATAAGAGAACCATTGTAGGTGAAGAGGGTAAGGAGACTTTTATTATACTCACGCTTACAGAAATTGCCCCTGTGCATACATATTTGTATGGTCACATTTACTCTTGTGAACGTTATCAGGAGCACGGCTTTGATGTTAATACCGCCGGTAAGCACTATCAGTATCTTACCTCAAAGGCTGGTTGTGACAGCATAGTGGAATTGGAATTGACTGTGGAGCCAAAGAAAGAGTACGAACTTTACGCTTCTATTTGTCAAGGCTCAACATACTCATATAATGGTTTCTTTGAATCAGAACCAGGTGATTACACCCGTACAGTGCCAAGTGTGCAGGGCTGTGACAGCGTAATAACCCTGCACCTCAGTGTCACTCTCGGACTTGACCTTGCGGTAAGCGGTGAGCAAGATATTTGCGGAGGTGAATCCACCACTATTTTCGCATCGGGTGGCGTTAAGTATATTTGGAAAGACGCTTCAGGCAATGTCATAGGAGAAGGCGATTCCATACACCTCTCCCCAAGTGCCACCAAGTCATATAAATTATACTCATCAACAGTTGAGGCTTGCCCTGCCACTGTTACAGACTGTCAGGGGAATATCTATCCCGTGGTCAGGATAGGCAAACAGTGCTGGATGGCTGAGAATCTCAAGTCCACACGCTATGATACTGAGAGTGAACGTCCTAACGCATATATTTATGGTATGACATCGGTGGAGTCAGCTGGTCCGTATTATTACAATCCTAAAAATGAACATACAGAGTATTCCGGCAATCTTACGCAGGAACAAAGAAGCAAGTTAGGATTGCTCTACACGTGGGCTGCCGCAGTGGGATTGAAGAGTGAGGCGGAGGCGTTGGCTCAGGTTAAGGTGTTCCCTGGTGACCGTCAGGGTATATGTCCTAACGGTTGGCATGTTCCAGATTCAATAGAGGTGCTTACATTGCTTGAAACCGTAGCGGAAGTAGGGTATTCAGGAAAGCATTTGAAGACAAAGTCTGGTTGGTACACAGGAAGCGGTTATATGCCTGCTCTTAATGATTACGGATTCTCTCTTCTGCCTGCCGGATTAGCCGCCGCAAATAAGGCATGGTACACAGGAGCCAACGGCTCATTCTGGTCTGCTGACCCTTGGACATATAGTAAAGACAAAAGTTATAATGAGAGGGCTGTTGATGTATATACACTCTATAGTGAGAATGTCTGTTATCTTACGCATAATGAGAAATATTACGGGCGGGCGGTCAGGTGCGTGAAAAGGCTGGAGTGAAATTAGTTGAAAAAATTGATGATTTAAAACGAATTTTTATTATATTTGTACGTTCAAGTTTGCTGATAACTTAATAACCTTAAATAACCTTAAAATCAAATTCTATGTTAGAAGGACAGAAAAAGATGAGCACGTGGTTCTACGCACTGCTCAGTTTGCCTGCTACTGCAATGGGTTTCGGCCTGTCAGTACAAATTTCAGCGTTAAGTTGGATATTGTCAACAAAATACGGCCTTAGTATAGGTGATATAGGTATAGTATGGGCTGCTGGTCCTATTGCAGGTATCATTGCTCAGCCAATTGTAGGTGCTGTAAGTGATAAACTTTGGTTTATGGGAGGTCGTCGCCGCCCTTGGATTATCTTTGGAGGTCTGCTTACGGGTCTTATGCTTTTAGCGCTGCCAAACCTTGAGATAGTACAGAAGATGCTTGGTATGGAGGGTGCCGCTGGCTTGCTTCCAATTGCTGTTTGCGTGGCTCTTACACTTGACCTGTCCATTAATGTAAGTTTTAACCCCACACGTTCACTTGTAGCGGACTGTACCACACAGGAACAGCGCAGTAAGGGTTACACCTGGATGCAGACAGTATCAGGTACCTGCGGTGTGCTCGCTTATCTTATAGCGGTGCTTTGGGGTAATGAGACTCTTATATATGTAGGTATGGCAATAGCGGTTCTCTTTACCATTCTGCCTATATTCTTCATTGAGGAACCTCGTGAATTAAGTGCTGAGTCATCAGATGACGCTGTAAAGAGTGTTGATACCGCCGCTCCAAAAGGCTCTATAATCAAGGATATGAATAATGCCATTCTTCCTCTTTACGGATTCCTTGTTTACGGCATTTATGTAATAGTTGCAAAATTGTTCATTCCAGCAGAAGTAATAGCATCAATGCCTCAATATTTTGGATTGAACGCAGTTGAACTTGCTTGTGTTGCAATTGAAATAGTGGCGCTTCTGTTAGTGCTTACCAATACATTTAAGGTAAAGGAAGATATGCACGAGTTCCAGAAGATTTTGCTTGCACACTCATTTACTTGGTGGGGAGTTCAAACAATGAACGTATATATGTTCTTCTATGTAGCGAATGTTATATCAGGTATTGAGGCGGGTTCCGCTCAAACAGTAAACTCAATGGCGTTCCTTGTACGTGACCTTATAGGCGCCTTGCTACCTGTTCTTGTACTTAATGTAATTGCCGCCAAGAAGGGTATGGCTCACACTCACACAGGGGCTATTCTTGCAATGGCTTTAGGTTATGGTATAATCTACTTCTGCGGAGCAAACATTTACACATTCTTTGTGGCTCTTGTTATAGTTGGTATAGGTTGGGCGTCACTTGTATCACTTCCGTTCGCAATTATGAGTTCGCGTGTTGACCAATCCAAGATGGGACTCTATATGGGTATTTTCAACCTCTCTGTAGTTCTCCCGCAGTTGGTTGCCTCATTCAAGATGGGTGAGATTATTGATGCCGCTGAGGATAAGTCAATAATATTTGCAATCTGTGCCATCTGTCTTCTTATCTCAGGTATCCTTTGGATATTTGTAAAGGAGAAGAAGTGATTAATTAGTTAAAAGTTAATAAAGAATAAAGAAGAATGAATGTTGGTTAGTTTGTTGTCAATTGATTAATATTATCAATGTAATTAAGCAACTCATCTCGACCAATAGACTTTTCTGACGATGTTATAAAGATTGGGGGCAGTGTCTCCCAATCTTCTTTTAATCTCTCCTTGTAATTCTCAATGTTAGTGTTGAGCGCGGTTTTTGTAAGTTTGTCGGACTTGGTGAAAACTATTGAGAATGGAATGCTGTTCTCTCCAGCCCAGTTTATGAACTCAATATCAATTTTCTGCGGTTCAAGACGGCTGTCAATAAGCACAAATAGGTTTGTGAGAGCCTCACGCCCCAGAATATAGCCCTCAATCATAGCACGCAGTTCATCTCTCTGTTTTTTACCGCGCTGTGCAAAGCCATATCCGGGCAAATCAACCAAATGCCATGTGTCATTTACAAGAAAATGATTTATTAATAAGGTTTTACCAGGTGTGGAGCCTGTAAGTGCAAGCCCTTTCTTGCCCGTCAGCATATTTATCAGAGATGACTTGCCCACATTTGACCTGCCTATGAAAGCATACTCAGGAAGTGTTGACTTAGGACAGTCTGAAACCTTTGGGCTACTTTTAATAAATATCGCACTTTTTATAATCATAAAACCTTTCTCCCTGACACTTGTCTCTTTAACCTATTTTTTACTATCTTTGTGACTGCAAAGATAGTAAAAAAATGCAGTCATATCCGTCATACTTGCTTGAAAATGCTGTCAATCAGTTTTCAAAACTACCTGGAGTGGGGCGTAAGTCGGCGTTGAGGCTTGCCCTCTATCTGCTGCATCAGGATAAGGAGCAGGTCAATGACTTTGCCCAGTCAATTCTACTTATGAAGAATGAGGTTAAGTACTGCAAGGTATGTAAGAATATTTCAGACTCCGATGTCTGCCAGATTTGCTCTGACCCAAAGCGTGACGCCACAACAGTTTGTGTTGTAGAGACAATAAAGGAGGTTATGCTTGTGGAGGAGACAGAGCAGTATCACGGACTTTATCACGTGCTTGGCGGAGTCATAAGTCCTATGGATGGAATAAAACCGTCAGACCTTGAGATAGAGAGTCTTGTGGAGCGTGTGGCATGCGGTGGAATAAAGGAGATTGTATTTGCCTTGAGTCCTACAATGGAAGGTGATACAACTGCCTATTACATAGCCCGTAAACTTAATGATTTTGATATTAAGATTACTACCATAGCACGTGGCATTTCAGTGGGTGATGAGTTGCAATACTCTGACTCTGTGACGCTTGGACGCTCAATACTTGACAGAACGGAGTATAGAATTAACAATTAATAATTAACACCCTCGTCATACCGAGCGTTAGCGAGGTATCTCATAATGTTTAAGAGGAATAAGTTATGAAAGAGACTAATAACAAACTTTTGGTGATATATTACTGCATTTATGCGGTTTTTGTAGTTGGTATAGTGTGCGCTCACATATTCAATTACAGTTTTCCTAAGTTGTATGGCACTGAAAGGTTAGTGGCTGAATATATTGAGCTTGGTTTGATGCTGGTGTTGATTCCTGCCGCCATCGGGGTATATAACAGTAAGATAAAAAAGCAGGTTGACCTTGCGTACTATTTCAAATGGAACCTGTTCCAAATGCTTATGATTGCTTTTACAGGCATCGTGGCAATAGTTGTCTATGCCCTGATTCCACTGAACGGCAGACTTGATGTGACAGAGGATTTGAATCCCACTATGTTCCAAAGCCTGAAGAATCTGTTCCCAATGTTCATAATTTTCATTGCACTTATATTCTGCAAACCAACAAAGTATAAGATTCAGCACTATTTTTCCTAACATGTATAACTTTTTTCTTTTTTAACTTTTAACTTTTAACTTTTCACTTTTCACTAATATAGTATGGTAATAGCAGTAGATTTTGACGGAACCATTGTAACGCACGAGTATCCGCGTATTGGCAAGCCTATTCCATTTGCCCTTGAGACATTGAAGAAGTTGCAAAGAGATGACCACTGCCTTATAATTCTGTGGACATACCGCACAGGCAAACTGCTTGATGAGGCTGTGGAGTATTGCCGCAGTAACGGTCTTGAGTTTTATGCGGTCAACAGCAACCACCCTGAGGAGGAGAGTGACGGAACAAAATATTCACGCAAGATTAACGCTGACATCTACATTGATGACCGTAACTTGGGCGGACTGCCTGACTGGGGTGTTATTTACGCCGTAATAAAGGGGCAGACAAGACCGTCATATAATAATGAGTTCCTTGCCGTACAGCCTAAGAAGAATTGGCTTATCAAGCTTGGTGAACGCCTGCAAAACAGTGAGGAGTAAAACAGTGAGGGGTAATGCATAAACTCTCTGTAATAGTAGTAAGTTATAATGTCAGGGATTTGCTTTTGCAGTGCCTTGAAAGGGTAGAGCGTGCGTCAAAAGGGCTTGATGTTGAGGTTTTTGTTGTTGATAATGCCTCCTCCGATGGCTCAGCGGAGGCTGTGAGCAAGGCTTTCCCTTATATTACTGTCATTCAAAATACTGAAAATGTGGGGTTTGCAAAGGCTAACAACATAGCTATACGTAAATCAGACTCACAATATATTCTGTTGCTAAATCCAGACCTCTTTATTGAGGAGGATACCTTGCAGCAGGTGTTGGCTGAGGCTGACCAATTGGAAAATTGGGGAGCCATCGGGGTAAGAATGATTGATGGAGAAGGAAATTTTCTTAAGGAGAGCAAGCGTAACCGCCCAACGCTGTGGCGTTCATTCTGCAAAATCATAGGTCTGACTAAACTTATACCCACTTGCCCTGTTTTTGCATCGTACTATAATGTGCGTCTGAAAGAGAGTGAGAAGGGTATGACAGGTGTGCTTTGCGGTGCCTTTATGCTGCTGAACTATGCCGCTCTAAAGGAGAAGGCGTTGCTGCCAGAGTGTTACTTTATGTTTGGTGAGGACGTTGACCTCTCAGTGTCAATAATTGACGCAGGGTATTATAACTACTATCTGCCAATAACAGTCACACACCTTAAGGGTAAAAGTTCAAACCACCATTCACGTGCATATTATGAGGCGTTTTATGGTTCTATGTCAATTTATGTGGACCGCCATAGCCGATGCCCTCTTACTAAAGCACTTGTGCGTAGTGCTGTAAAGGTGATAATAGCAATTAAATTAATTAATAATTAATAATTAATCACTAGTGTCCACTAAAAAATAAAATTTGTTCTTTGAAATTATTGAAAATTAGTTAGTTGCAAGGTTTTTTGGGGTGCGACGATTTGAATTGTATTTTTACGGAAATTTCAATCCGTATGAATAATGAGAAATACGTGT